>JAIDJW010000012.1 GCA_029052015.1 Paramuribaculum sp.
TACACAGCGGGTGTGCCGTCCCTGCCCGTCAGTACGGCAATCGCTTCCATCGAAAGTCCGAGGTAAAGATACATAGCCAGAAGATAATAACCGTCATTCAATCCGGGATATGCAGATTTGAATCTCGACATCCATCCGTTGGCATGAAAGTCGACAATCTCGGCCAGTCTTTCAGAAACGTCGATTTTTCTGACATCATTGAGAATACTGTTTATTCTCTTGTGAAGATGATCGGCGACTGATTTATTCCCCTTTGTGTAATATGCGTTGCATATCTTGTCCAGCAAATTGATATGCTGTGAAAACAGTGCATTGATGTCGGAATATAATTTATCGTGTTTTTGTCTCAGCTTCTCTGTTTCCACATTTCTTATATCCAGGTTTGCACCGACAACTCCCAGCTCATCTTTGAGACTTTTAGACTCAAGGACAAGTTTTGCTATATCTGTCTTCCGCTTGGCGAGCATTAGCCTCATATATAAGAATATCAGAGTCAGAATAATGAGCAAGGCAACAGCCGCGATTATCAGCTTTTCTACCACCGTGGCATTTCGCTCGGCTCGCGCATTCTCGTTTTCAGCCTTAAGTTTCATGTTCTCGGCAAGGAGAAGAGTTCTCGGTTCGGCTATCATTCTGTAATGCCTGGCCTTCAGCCTATTTATGGCTTTGGATAACAACTCACAAGCAGCTTTATAGTCCTTCTTCGCCTCAAGAAGTGACGCTTTGACAGATAGATAGTTGATGCTGTCACCTTCATTATTAAGCAACTTGGCGGCGTTTTCAAAACGCTTTTCAGCCATAGCGTAATCGCCCGATGACAGATAAGCCGATGACATGCAAAAATTGTCGTATGCATCAAACTCATATCCGTCAGCCTCAAGAGCCTTGTATATATCTATTACATCGGCATACTCTCCAAGAGCATATTTTACCTCGGCTGTGCTGACAAGCACTTTTTGTCTGAAGTAGGGAGCGTCGGCAAAGAGGACGCTGTCAACTCCGGCATAGACCTCCAGTGCGTCATCATATCTTCTGTTTCGTTCGTATGCCCTGATAAGCATGAAGTCCATCCAGTTGGCATAGACAGGCAGGTTGCCTTTGGCAAAGCACTCTTTGGCTGTAAGTCCCCATTTCAGCTCCTCGCGCGTCAGCAAAGTCTTGCAATATACCCGACTAAGCTCGCGGGCGCTTACTCCGGCATAAAACCATGAGGAATCGGCTGCCGCGAGGTCGTAGGCGTGGTGCAGGAACACCAGTGCTGAGTCACTGCTGCCTGCGTATGAGCATACAATTCCGCGTAAAAAGGCTGTCTGCGCCTCGATGCTGTCGCCTGTGCCATAATAGTATTCGGCAGCGAGCTCCACAAGAGAGTCGCTGAGCGGACATCCGTGTTTTCTGTACTCGGCTTTGCTGCGCAGATAAGCGTAACGTGCCATGAGCTTACTGTCAAGGTCTTGGGTAGTCAGCGAGTCAAGAATCGAAAGAGCGGAATCGTTGTCGATGCCGATAAGCGATTCGGCGGCATCGAGCTGTACGTCACAGTGGCTGCTGCAGGCGGCGGTCGCCGCGAGCAGTGCCACACATATTATAATATAGGAGAGCAGGCATCGCATGGGGCGGTCAGATTATTTCCATGTCGGCGGCGAGGCGCTGGCGCACAACCTCGTAGATGGTGACGCCGGCAGCTACGGATACGTTGAGCGAACCGATTTTGCCGAACATGGGTATGGACACGAAGGTGTCGGCTATGCGTAGCACTTCCGGGGAGATGCCTTTGTCCTCGGCGCCGAGCACAAGGGCTACCGGGGTGGTGTAGTCGGCGAGGGTGTAGTTGATGTCGGCTTTTTCTGTTACAGCCACTATCTGGAATCCGCTGTCCTTGAGCTGTTTCACCGCTGAGAGCACGCTACTCTCGCGGCACACGGGCAGATGGTGCAGTGCGCCGGCTGAGGTCTTGACTGCATCGGCGCTGACGCTCACGCTGTCGTGAATCGGGATGACGATGGCATCGGCTCCGGCGCACTCGCAGGTGCGTGCAATAGCGCCGAAGTTGCGCACATCGGTCACGCCGTCAAGCACCACCACAAAGGGGAGCACTCCCGCCTCGTAGAGCTCGGGGATGAGGCGGTCAAGCGAGTCGTAGGTCACCGCGCTCATGCGGGCTACTACTCCCTGGTGATTCTTGCGGGTGATGCGGTTGATGCGCTCCACCGGCACCCGCTGGGTGACTATGCGGTGGGTGCGGATAAGGTCGAAAAGCTCGGAGGCGAGTTCGCCCGAAAGGTCTTTTCTGATATATACTCTGTCGATGTCCTTGCCGGCGGTGATGGCTTCCATCACGGCGCGTATTCCAAAAATATAGTCTTCGTTCATAATCCTGTGGTTTCAAGTAGTTTTTTTGCTGTGGCGCGGGCTGCGTCGTCGTCGGGATTGCCGCTGAGCATGAGCGCCAGCTCTCCGATGCGTTGCTCCGGGTCGAGGCGCGACACCCGGGTGTGGGTTGAGCTTTCGTCGTCCTCCTTGTACACCTTGAAGTGGCTTGTGCCGCGGGCTGCCACCTGGGGCAGATGGGTTATGGTGATTACCTGGATGGTGGTGCCCATCTGCTGCATCATGGCGCCGATGCGGGCGGCTACATCGCCGCTAACTCCGGTGTCTATCTCGTCAAAAATTATCGTGGGTAGGCAGATGCTCCGCGCTATAATGGCCTTGAGGCACAGCATCAGTCGCGAAATCTCGCCGCCGCTGGCAACTCCTCCCACCGGCATGAGCGGCTGATTTTTGTTGAAGGCGAACATGAACTGCACCTTGTCGGTGCCGGTGGCGGATATATCGGCAGGCTCCACCCGGGCTTCAACGCGCAGGTTTTTCATGCCAAGCGGCATGGCGAGTTCAGCAAGCTCGCGGGCGAATGACTCTGCGGCTGCCTTGCGGTGGGTTGAAATCTCGGCGGCACTCTCTCGTGCGAGTGCGAGTGCCCGTCGGGCATCCTTTTCAAGAGCGGCGAGGGTGTCCTCGCTGTTGTCGAGCGCGTCAAGGCGCTTGCGTAGCTTCTCGCGCAGGTCGATAAGCGCTTCTACGCTGTCAACCTTGTGCTTCTGCTGCATGGAGTATATTGCTTCTATGCGAGCTTCGGTAGCCTCCAGCTCCGCGGGGTCGGCATGGAGGTCGCTGTCGATGGCGGATAGGGTCTCGGCGATGTCGCGCAGCTCTATGCTTATGTTTTCAAGGCGTGCGGGTATGTTGTCCTCCTCGTCAAGCACGCTTTCAAGCTCCTCGCACGCTCCGGAGGCCTCGTCAATGAGCCCCAGGGCGTTTTTGCTGCCGTCGCTCAGCGCCTGCAGCGCTGTGTAGAGGGCGCTTTTGATGTCGGTGAGATTGGTCATCACATCGCGGTCGCGCTCAAGCTCCTCCATCTCCCCCTCGGTGAGGTCGAGTTCGTCAAGCTGTTCGAGCTGAAAGCGTGTGAAGTCCTCGTCGTCGCGCGTGCGCTCAATGCGAGCCTTGGCCTTTTTGAGTTTCACCATCGCCTCGCGGAATGTGGCATAGAGCAGCCGGTATCTGCGCAGCCTCTCCTCATTGCCGGCGAGTGTGTCGATGACCTGGAGCTGAAATTCGCTGCGGGTGAGCAGCTGGTTCTGGTGCTGCGAGTGGATGTCGATGAGCTGCAGCGCAACTCCTTCGAGCTGTGCGAGCGGCACCGGCGAGTCGTTGACAAAAGCGCGTGAGCGCCCCGAAGGAGAAATCTCGCGGCGGATAATGCATCTGGCGTCATCCCATTCAATATCATTTTGCTCGCAATATGTTTTCAGCGCCGGATATTCATCGACTCCGAACACAGCCTCGATGACGGTCTTGGTGTCGGCGTTGCGCACTGTTTTCATGTCGGCGCGCGCTCCGAGCAGCAGCGACAGCGCTCCGAGCATTATCGACTTCCCGGCTCCGGTTTCGCCAGTGATGATGTTGAGTCCCGGAGCGAAGTCGATGTCGATATTGTCGATAAGCGCGTAATTGGATATATGAAGTGATTCAAGCATGGCTTATTCAGTCTTTGGATTCCTTTATGGGTTCAAGGCGTGCGGCCTCGGTGGGGTAGATGTCAACGAGCATTTTGTACACATCTGCGCGCTCGTCGCGGCTGCCCTTTGAGTAGATATTTGTCAGTTCGTCGAGTTTTGTGTCGCGAAACATTGAGAGGATTACGCTCATCGGAGCCGCCTGAGCTATGTCGGGCAGGGCGTCAAGCGCCTCGGTTATCGCTGCGCGCCCTTTGTCCGGGCTGACCGACATTATGTCAAGGCCCTTGCGGTGATAGTCGTAGTAGAGTGTCCTTATGGCAGATGAAGCTCCTTCGGTGATGCCAGTGAGGAGCGAAGCGCGGTTGCGGTTGTCGTCTATGGCTCGCCAGCCTTTGTCGCCGGTGTTGCGCGCGAGCTGCACTATCTGCGCCGCAAGTTCGTAAGCGCCGTCTCCACCCTTTGGAGCGAATGAGTCGCCGTCAAGCCCTATTATCAGGTAAGCGTAGAAGTCAAGCAGAGCGCTCAGGCTGCTCTCTACAGAGTTGAGGCTATGGACAATTCTTTCGCCGGGCGTGTAGGCAAAACTGATGTCGTTGTCCTTGAAGTTGAGCAGGGTAGTGGTGTAGGAGCTGCCGTAGACCGGTCGGGACGACTGTATCTGAAGCGTGCCGCTGACAGTGTTGTCGGTATAGTCGTTGACGGTGAAAAACAGGCGGCATTCGATTTTTTCCACCGGCGAGTAATGCGCGGTGGTGAATGCCGTTGTGTTGAGATATTCGGTAATCGCTTCCTTTAGCGAGGAGAATGTTTCGCCGGCGGTGTTCTGCACCTTGTCGGCGTTTATCTCCACGCTGCATTTGAGCTCGTTTGGCATCGCCGTTGCCGCCGTGAGCATGAAGATGGCGATTGCGGCAAGGCGTGAGAAAAAGTTCATTCAAAGATTGTTGATGGCGTCGAGAATGCAGGCTGCGGCCTCGGTTTTAGGCATCAGCGGCAGGCGTGTCTCGGCTCCTGTTGCATCTATGAGGGTTATGACATTGGTGTCGGTGCCGAATCCGGCTCCGGCATCGCGCAGTGAGTTGAGGGCTATCATGTCGAGATTCTTGCGGCGCAGTTTGTCAAGGGCGTTGGCGTGCTCGTTGTCGGTTTCGAGCGCGAATCCCACAAGAGACTGTCCCGGCTGCTTGCGAGCGCCCAAAGTTGCGGCGATGTCGGGGTTTTTCACAAGGTTTATCACCGGCACGTCCTCTTTTTCGCGCTTGATTTTGCGGTCGGCGGGATTTGCCGGCGCATAATCTGCTACTGCGGCGCACATAATGGCTATGTCGGTCTGCGAAAAGGCTTCCTCACAGGCTGCAAGCATTTGACGGGCGCTCTCGACATTAACCACGCGCACTCCGGGCACTGTGGGCTTAATGCTCACAGGGCCGCTGACGATGGTCACCTCGGCTCCGCGCCGGGCGGCTTCGTCGGCGATAGCGTAGCCCATCTTGCCGCTCGAATAGTTGCCGATAAATCTCACCGGGTCGATTTTTTCGTATGTCGGTCCGGCGGTGACAAGCACTTTTTTGCCTGCAAGCTGCGATGTCGAGGCGAAAAAGCGCTCAAGCTCGGCAACAATCACTTCCGGCTCCTGCATTCGGCCTTTGCCTGTGAGGTGGCTTGCGAGCTCTCCGGAGGCAGCCTCGATGATGTGGTTGCCGTAAGAGCGGAGGGTGGCGAGATTGCGCACGGTTGAGGGGTGTGCCATCATGTCGAGGTCCATGGCGGGAGCCACAAACACCGGGGCTTTTGCGCTGAGATAAGTAGTGACGAGCATATTGTCGGCTACTCCAGATGCCATTTTGCCGATAGTGCACGCTGTGGCTGGGGCTATCACCATCGCGTCAGCCCATAGCCCGAGGTCAACGTGGCTGTGCCATTCGCCGGTGTTGGCGGTAAAAAATTCGCTTACAACCGGCTTACCGGTAAGCGCGCTGAGTGTCACAGGCGTGATGAATTCCTTTGCAGACGGAGTCATCACCACCTGCACCTCAGCTCCCGCCTTGATGAGGAGCCGGGCGAGCATGGCGCTCTTGTAGGCGGCGATGCCGCCTGTGATTCCGAGTATTATGTGTTTGCCTTCAAGCATTTTTTCCTTTGGCTTTGATGCGGTCCATCACCGCGGTAAACGCATCTTTGGTGTTTTGCGCGAAATCGCCGTTCAGAATCCAGGCGTAGTAGCCGGGGTCGCGGCGCAGAATATCTTCGGCGGCTTTGCCTTTGTATTTGCCGAAGTTGATGATTTCGCGGCGGTTGTCGTCATAGATGAGGCGGCCCATGAAATCGACATTGCGTGTCTGACTCGAAAATTTAGCCAGGAAGTCGATGTCGTTTTCCAAGTCGTCATAATGGTCGAGCTGGGCTTTGAGCACCTCGTATGTGGCGCGGGTGTCGGCATTCGCCGAATGGGCGTCGTCAAGCTCAGCCCCGCAGTAAAAGCGGTATGCGGCAACGAGTGTTCGCTGCTCTTTTTTGTGGAAAATGGTCTGCACGTCCACAAAGCGCACATTGCTGAAATCGAGCCTGATGCCGGCGCGCTGAAACTCCTGGTCGAGCATCGGCACATCGAAGCGGTTTGAGTTGAATCCGGCTATGTCGCACCCTTCAAACATATCTGCGAGCGAGTGGGCAATCTGCGCGAAGCGCGGTTCGTTTGCAACATCCTCATCTGTGATGTGATGCACAGCCGTGGCTTCGGCGGGAATCGGCATCTCCGGATTAATGCGGCGCGTGCGCTCTATTTCCTGACCGTCGGGCATCACTTTTATGAGTGAAATCTCCACAATGCGGTCGGTGAGGATGTTGGTGCCGGTGGTTTCGAGGTCGAAAAATATTATCGGTCGTTCAAGTTTGAGATTCATTGTAGGTGCTGGGTGGGTCAGTCAACGATGTTCATGGGCATGAGCAGTATGAGCAGCTCGGTGTCGGGGGTGTTTTCGGCAGGCATACATACTGCGGGATGGCTCGCGTCGGAGAGCTTGACAACAACATCGGTGGTAGAGATTGTCGAGAAAATCTCGATGAGATACGGAGCGCCGAAGCCAATCATGAATTCCTGTCCGGAGTATTCGCAAGGCACGCTCTCCCAGCCGCTGGTGCCGTAGCTGTTGTCGCGGGCGCGTAGAGTGAGGTTGTCGGGCGCGAGTTTGAATTTAACAAGCCCGTTGCCACCGTCGCCAAACACTACCACGCGGCGCACGGCGGTGAGGAATGAGAGGCGGTCGACAGTGAGGGAGTAGGGGTTGTTCTGGGGAATTACACGGTTGTAGTCGGGGAAGGCTCCGCGTATCTGGCGGCAGTCAAATGTAAATGAGGGGGAGTCGAATTTGACACTTTTTTCCGATACGGTGATTTTTATCTCATCTTCTTTGCCGAAAACGTTCTTGATGACGGTGGCGGGCTTGAGTGGGAGAATAAACGAGCACTCGACGCCCGGTTTTGTCATGCCGTTGGTGAATTTGACAAGTTTATGGGTATCGGTTGCCACAAATATGATTTTGTCGGGCTTAATGTCCCAGAGGATACCCATCATCTGCGGGCGCAGGTCGTTGGTGCCTACAGCAAAGATTGTGTTTTCAATACCTTTTATAACCTGGTCGGTGGGTATGGTGAATGTGATGGTCTCTCCCTCTTCGGGTTCCGTGGTTACGGGATATTCCAGACCGTTTATGGCAACGGTGTTGTAAAGTCCGTTGGGATATGAAATCTTGACCTCGAGGTTGTCATCGTCGATTTCGAATGTGATTCCCTGGTCAGGCATTTCCTTGAGCAGTTCCACAATCTTGCGGCCGTCGAGACAGAAGGAACCACTGCCTTCGGCGCCGGTGACGGGCAGGCGTCCGACAAGGCTGTTTTCCATATCCGACGCTTTTACGGTAAGAATGTCGCCATCAAGAGTAAAGAGGAAATTATTGAGGATTGTCAGCGCGTTTTTAGCGTTGATGACCTTGCTGACAGCGGAGACATAGCTGTGGAGCGTTTTGCTCGGAACATTGAATTTCATGAGTTTATGCTTATTTTGTTTTGACTTTTTCTAATCTACAAAAGTAAGCATTTGCATGAATATATGCAAATGACAAGCTCCTTGAAAGCTGGCGCTTTCAAGGAGCTTGAAATGAGGTTCCTAGCAGAATCGAACTGCTGTAAACGGTTTTGCAGACCGGTGCCTAACCACTCGGCCAAGGAACCAATTGTGCGTTCCCACTATGGGGTTGTGTGGTTTTGCGGTGCAAAGTTACAATATATTTCTTTTCCTGCAAATTTTTTTGATGAGTTTTCGATATTTTTATAGGATAGCCATGGCGATTTTGGCGCAGGCCTCGGCATCGGCGTCGGCGGAATGGTGGTTGTAGAACGGTATTCCGAGAAAGTCGGCAATAGCAGGAAGGGAGAACGATGAGCAGAGAGTGCGTGGAATAGTGCGCCGCGCTTTTTCGAGAGTGCAGTAGAAGGGGTAGTCGGGATAGTCTATGCCGTAGCAGCGGCAGCAGGCGCGGAGGCAGTTTTCGTCAAAACGCTTGTTGTGAGCAACGAGCGGCAGCCCTCCGACAAACTCTTCGAGGTCGGTCCACACCTGGTCAAAATTGCGGGCGCAGTCGGTGTCTGCCCGGCTGAGTCCGTGGATATTTTCGGTGAAATGCCTGAAATAGTAGTTCGGCTCCGGCTTTACGAGCTCATAAAACCGGTCGGTGATATAGCCGCCAACAACCTTTACCGCTCCGATAGCGCACACGCTTGTGGGGTAGTTGTTGGCAGTCTCTACGTCTATGGCCACGAAGTTGTCCAATGTATGCGTTTTTCAGCTATTGTAGCTATTGGTTCTAATTAAAAGGTGTCTATCAGTCTTTTTTCTCGTAAAATATCCACCATTTGGGAGGGAGTTACAACAAAATGTTTGTGCGGAAAATGCTTTATAT
>JAIDJW010000120.1 GCA_029052015.1 Paramuribaculum sp.
CCAGGTGGCACGAATCACCGCCGCAACCATCGCAAAGCAGGTGGCTATCGTGCTTGACAACCACGTGTACTCCGCTCCCCGCGTCAACAGCGTTATCGAAGGCGGACGCTCGTCAATCACAGGCAACTTCACCACCGACGAGGCAAAAGACCTTGCAAACGTGCTCAAGAGCGGTAAGATGGCGGCCAAAGTCGACATCATCAGCGACACTGTCATCGGTCCCTCGCTCGGTCAGCAGGCTATCGAGGACGGCTTCATGTCATTCATCGTGGCGCTCGTGCTCCTGATGATATTCATGATGGCATTCTACGGCGTAATACCCGGACTCATCGCCAACCTCGGCCTCATATTCAACCTCTTCTTCACCTTCGGCATCCTCGCCTCATTCCAGGCAGTGCTCACCCTCAGCGGCATTGCCGGTATCGTGCTCGCACTCGGCATGGCGGTCGACGCCAACGTGCTCATATTCGAGCGCACCAAGGAGGAGCTCCGCGCAGGCAAGAATGTGCGCATGGCCATAGCCGACGGTTATTCCAACGCATTCTCCGCGATTTTCGACTCCAACCTCACCTCTATCATCACAGGTCTTATCCTGCTGCTTTACGGCACAGGACCCATCAAGGGATTCGCGACCACACTCATCATCGGCATCATCTGCTCATTCTTCACCGCGGTATATCTCACACGCCTCGTGTTTATCATCGGCGAGAAGAGCAAGGCTTTCAAGGCGCTCACATTCACCACGCCCCTCAGCCGCAAGATGTTCACCACATCGCACATCAACTTCCTCGGCAAGCGCAAAATCAGCTTCATTGTCTGCGGAGTATTCATCGCGGTAGTGCTGATTTCGTTCTTCGCGCGCGGCCTCAACCAGGGCATCGACTTCTCAGGCGGACGCAACTATGTGGTGCAGTTTGACCACCCCGTCAAGACCCACGAGCTCCAGGCAAAACTTGCTCCGCTCTTCAACGGCGCCCAGGTGTCTGTCATCACCATCGACGACGACACCAAGGTGAGAATCTCAACCAACTACAAGATTGACTCCGACGAAGAGAATATCGACAACGAAATCACCGACATCCTTTACAAAGGTCTTGCCGACGAAATCAACGGCATGAGCATCGAGGACTTCTCGACCACCAACGAGAACATCGGTATCATGAGCTCGCAGAAAGTAGGTCCTACTGTCGCAAACGATATGCGCACCGACGCCTACATCGCCGTGATACTCTCACTTATCGCCATGTTCCTCTACATCCTCATCCGCTTCCGCAACATCGCCTTCTCAGTAGGCGCCCTTGCAGCGGTAGCGTTCACAGCGTTCACCATCATCGGCTTCTACTCCATATTCTGGGGCGTATTCCCCTTCGCTATGGAGATTGACCAGTCGTTTATCGCCGCTATCCTCACCGTTATCGGCTATCAGATCAACGACACCGTGGTTGTGTTTGACCGCGTGCGTGAAAACACCCAGCTCTATCCCAAGCAGGATTTCTTCACCACCATCAACTCGTCAATCAACTCCACCCTTGGCCGAACCGTGATGACCTCGGCATCTACCCTACTCGTGCTGCTCTGCATATTCATCCTCGGCGGCGACGCTATACGCTCGTTCACCTTCGCGATGATATTCGGTGTTGTAATCGGCACACTCGCCACCATCTTCGTGGCTGCTCCGGTTGCATACCTCACCGATGCGCGCCGCAGCAAGAAAAGCGCTAAGTAATTTGTTTTGATATGAATCCATGGAGCGGGTGGCGCATCTGAGCGTCACCCGCTCCTTTATATTATATGTATGCACAGAGTAAAATATATTTGCAAACAACCTCACACTGACGCTTCAGCGGCTATGTGAGGGCCGAGTAATAGAGCTTGAAGCAACGGCAAGGATGTTGCTTCACTTTTTTTATGTTAAATATTGGTAAACGATATGACAACATAGCGATTATTGCGAAATTCACTGTAAATTTGCGTTAATAAATCGCTCATAAGAACCGAGTGCAGTAATACAGGTTTTTGGGAGGGTTGAACATCACACCGTCCTCTATCTATACGGGAATATTCATGACTGATTTCAAAACAGCTATTAATGCACAATTCAAGGCGATACGCGAGCCAAAGAATTGACCCGCAGCCATTCGTATATATATAACCCACAAATCTTTTTCAGGGATAAATCTTTCATTTATGAAAAAACTATTGATACTGTGGGCGGCATTTCTCGCCCTCGTCCCCAATCTTAAATCACAGACCACTGTCACGGTCGATCTGTTTAACTACAATTACACATCGACTATCGGCACCGAAGCGACCACCAGCAGCATTTCCAGCAAAGGACACTTCTCTGCCTGCGGCAAACTGGTTGGAAAAGCTACAGTTAAAGGCATCACAGCCCCATCCGCCTATGCTTTTCAGTATGGCTACGGCAATGACGACAAAGTGCAACTGCTCGACGAAAAAGGCGAGGCGGCTTTCAGCATGCTACAGAAAACCACAAGCCCCAAGGACCCTTACCTGATGATTAAATGTGGCACGGGGGAGGCGCGCACAATTATATTCCGCGCCCTTTACGGCACAATCAGCAAAATCACACTCATCTCCACCTCGCCTAAAACCAATGCTTCCGGAGTAACATACCCCAACAACATCAGCCTTTGGACCACTGAAGATGAAGGTGTGACAATTAATGGACCGGGGACTACGGGAACAATCACCGCAACCGGTGGCAAAAGAGAAATCAGAGTAAAAGTACCCGCGCAGTCCTCTGCAGCATCTGCTTACTGCTTCTATAATATTTCTGTCGAGTACACCCGCGGCCGGGCCACTGCCCCCGACCCGGGGAGGCAGATGCGGTGTGCCAACGGGGGAGGTGATGCGAAAGT
>JAIDJW010000121.1 GCA_029052015.1 Paramuribaculum sp.
ATTTAACTGTGGCTACAGAATCCTCGAGGGTTGCGTTGAGTCCGAAGAGAAATCCGCGTTCTCCGGCAATGTTGCGGTGTGTCAGCAATAACCCGATTTTGTCATTTGCGAGAAATCCGGTGAGATTTACATGTGCGAAATCGTCCATGGTGCCGGGTCGGTTGTTTAACGCTCCCTTGAATGCCAGGAATTTGCCGTGCTGTACTGCTCCTAATGAAATTGTGTCAAGACGTGTGTTTCCGGCGGTGAAACCAGTCACTCCGGTTGTGAGACTAAGCAGAGAGTCGTTGTGGAAAGAGGCGCTGGCGGCGGTAAATCCTATGCCGTCGGCGGCAAGGTAGTCGGACAGTATGTTGGACCTGCCGGCATTTATCTGAATGTCCATCTGCGGCATAACCTTTTGCAGTGCGGTTATGTCAGCGTTTTTTGCTATGATTGCGCTGTCTATAGCAACGGTGGTGGCTGAAATGCGCGATAGTAGAGTGTCAAGACCGCACATCGCGGCAGCGCGCACATTCAGGTCTCCGGATGTCAGTGTCGCAGCAACAGTCGAGTCTGCGCTAAAAGTGAGCGCCGCTTCGGGGGCAAATAGCTTTTTGCCGTCAAGCTCCCAGTCCAGAGAAGTAACGGTGGCATCCGCAATAATCTCTTTTGCATCTGCGCTCATATTGCCAGTTGATTTCAGCGCGAAGCTTCCGTGATTTGGGGCAGGTGAGAGCTGCATGGCCATGAGGTCAATGTAGTGCACATTACCGTCGATATTCCATGCATAACCGGTTTTTGTTATGTCAGCAGTAAAGTCGATGTCTATTTCTGCATCGGGATTGTCGCTGCTGAAAGAGCCTGTGGCATGATTGTCGGCGTATTGTATGTCGGCGCTTATGTCGGAATACTCTTTATTCATATATTCCGCATGGAGGATGTCAAGTTTTGCCTGCACCGCAGTGCGCGGGCTTGCCGGATTGTATCCGTGACCGTTGACATCGACAGCCGCAGTAATCGTCCCGATGCCGAGCGATGGCATGAATGCGTCAACAGGAAAACCGTCAAGGTTTAAAGTCGCATTGTACCCTTCGGCCTTTTGTTTCCATCCTGCTTTCAGAGCCATTTTGCCTCCGGCTGCAGTGAGATTGGCGTTGCCGTCTATTATTCCGGGATTGTAGTTGACGCTACCTCTCAATATCATTGGGGGGATGTTGACCAGCTTTGCCATCCGGGCCTCAAGAATGGTAGGCTTTACAGTATTGAGATTGCTGAACTTGCCATCGAAGGTTACTCTGCCTGTCATTCTGGCGAAGTCGAACGGATGACCGATATTGCCGTCGGCCTTTAAAGACGCGAATCCCGGCAGGTTGGCGGAAATGTTGTTGACAGATAGTTTTCCTGTGGTGCCGTTTATATCTGCGGTAAGCGCAATGTCACCACTGCGGGGCAAATCCCTGAGTATCGGCGCCATAGAAGGTATGGCAAGCTGTATGTCGGCAAGTGCGAGGCTGCCTGCGGCTTTGAGGCGCAGCGGCAGATTGTCGTTTTTCGCCATATTCCCCATTCCCATAGCTGCATCTAATGTGAGGTGAGAGAATGTCGTGGATATGTCAAAGCCGTCTGCACGCATGAGAGTCGAATCCATTGCAAACAGTCCGTGAGCATCCAGACTTAATCCGCAGCGCTCTGTCGCTTTGATGCGTTTGAGCGGCACCGTTATCACGCTACCACAATTGTAAAAAGAATCAACATCTATGACAACTCCTGACACAGAAAGATAATTCATGTCAAGTCCCGGCAGAGGTTCGGCTCCACTCATGGCGTATATCGCCGATGAAGCGGTGAGATGAACTTTGTCAGCGTTTATTTTCCACATATCTCCGCCTGAGGGCGCAGCTTCGGTTGTGTCGGCAAATTCCAGTTGCTGATTTGAGGCGAGCCATTCAGCCGATGGGGTTAGGTAAAGCGCGCTGACCGAATCCACAGTAAGGGATTGCGCATGGATATCTCTGGTGCCCATATCTACCAGCGCGTGTTTTAATGAAGCTTCGGGTATTACTGCGTCAAGCGAGTCTATGACCGGAAGCATGGCCATGCGGTAGCGCACGTTTTTAAGACTTATGTCGGCTGCCGTGATGCGTAGCGGTGAGGTAGTTGTGGTGGAGGTGTCCTGAGGTGAGGTGACGGAGTCGTTGAAAGCAACCGTTACATCCGCTCCGTCAAGTGCGGCTCTGTTGATGTCGATGTTGCCACTCAGCAGGTTCATGTTTCCGGCATCAAGAATGAAATCACAGACTCTCGCGCGGAGCATCATAGCAGAGTCGGGTGTGCCCAGAGCATAGTAAGCGTTGCTGACGTGTGCACCGGCTACATCTATGTCGCCCTTGAGCAGCGGCAGTAGTTTTACATCTATATCAAGTGCGCCGACAGTGAGCATAGTGTCACCTGTAGCCTCGACAATACATACATCGCCGAGAGTGACGGAGAGGGGAAACCGTAGGCGGAACTTTGCGGCCGAGATATTCATGCCGGTGGACTTGTTGACCTCGCGGAGTGCTATATCCTTGATCCACGTCTGCACGGGAGGGATATAAAGGGCTGCCACCGCAATGATTACGAGTGCCAGCATTGAAATTATGACCCACATCAGGGTCTTTGCAATTCTTTTTCCCAAAGTATGTCCCACAAATATAAATAGTATGACGTTGTGAACACGAGCCTGCGGCTCTGCTTTCGGTTATACAACCGCTGAACAGATGTTTTTGTTTGGGATGAGGAGCAAGAGTATGCTTGCTTTTTGCCAAGTTAATTTCGTGTCACAGGGTCAGAGTCTGTTTTCTGATTCGTGATGAAATCATTAAAAAGTAAACATACTCTAACGTTTTACTTGTAACGAACCGTACATCATTGCTCCGAGAGCCATGAAAAGTATCATGCTTCCCAAAAGGAGTGCATAGGTTGAGAGGGATAACAGAATGTAACAGCTTGAATATAATCCGGTCAATATGCCTCCCATCACTAAGCCGACCCTCTTGGACGAGAGCATTTTCCACATATATCCGGCAATCAATGCCACTGTCATTACTGCCGCAATCAGATACGAGATGCCGAAAGACAGGTGTTCTGCAAAAGAAAGCAGCAAAGAATAGAAAAGAATGAGGGCTATACCGATAAGAAAATAGTTGAGCAACGGAATATCCCGTTTCATGACAATCTCTGTGAACAACACACTGATGTAAGTCAGCAAGATTATGAGAAAGGCATATTTCATGGAGCGTGATACTTTCTGGTAGCGGTCTACTCCGATAAGGAAATTAGCTCCGACAAACTGAGATTCGTCGGTATAATCCACATCGGACGCCACTCCTTCGCCATCCCATCGAGCTGAGAAAAGATTTCCTCTCAGATTTCTTTCATCAGGCAGACTCCTGCCTTTGAATGAGGGATTGGCTGCTTCACCGTCAATGGTTACTACTGATTCATGGCCAATTTGCATTATGAACAGCGCTCCGGAGCCGCGGACATTGAAGTCAGTGGAAAACTCAATAACCTCAGGCATATCCGTTATATCTATTTTAACAAACAGGGAGTCTCTTGATTTAGACCAATTTATAGTTTGTCCTCCGATTCTCAACTCGGATAGTTTGGCTATCACCTTGGTATCCACTCCCAGTTTGAGATATACTGTGTCGCCAAAAGCAGTGAGGCTGTCCTTAGCGAACGATCCGGCAATCTTGACATTGGTATTAAACACCTCGGCTTCATAGATGTTGCGGTGTAGAGATTGGGTTTCAACATTCGCAGCGCAAGTGAATGTTGATGGCCGTACCCATTCTGCACTGTCAAGGTGTTCCGTGACCGTCGGTCCCTGAATATATACTGAGCCACCCCATTCAGAGGCAATTTGCTGCGCCACGTCTTTGTTTCGCTCATCACGAGAGTAAGACATGATCCAGATAGTCAATGCGCCAATCATCAAAAGCCCACATTGCAGCCCGAGAAGAAGAATCTTCATGCCCAGCGACATTTTCGGCCGCTGCATAGTTCGCTGTGTCGGGCGCGGTATCGGAGGGATTGGGGGTACCGGAGGCGGGAGTTGAATGTTGTTCATAACTATTTGATTGTCAGCTCTTCGTTTTCAATCTTGAGTTTTAATGTAAAGTACATCGCCAAAGCAATGATGATGAACAGTGAAAGACTGCCAATCAACAAAGCCATTTTGCCCATTTGTGTGAGAACAAATATCAGCCCATATTCAACTACAAGAATACATATTGTCAGACCAACGGCCTTGATGCTTTGCGTTATGCCTTTGATGAACATGGCTATGAGTCCGATTGTCATCACAGATACAATTGCATACGACCAGCCGAAAGCCAAGTGCTCAGAGAGGGCGAGCAGAAGAAGATAGAATAGCGTCAGCGCCATCGCTATTAAAGCGTATTGCAGATAATTTATGTCCTTGCGAAACGCCAGTTCGACGAGTATTAAGGACATTGATGT
>JAIDJW010000122.1 GCA_029052015.1 Paramuribaculum sp.
CAACCGGTTTGCAGCAGAGCATTCGCAGTTTTATCCCACTTTCAATCCTGATATGCTTGTGGAGAATCTGGCGGAGTTCGGACTGACAGGCAATGAACGGTTCAGATCTCTGTCACTCGGCAATAAGCGTAAATCGCTGATAGCATACGCTCTTGCACTTGGTACTGAAATTCTTCTTCTTGATGAGCCCGCAAACGGTCTGGATATAGGTTCCAAGCAGATTTTGCGACGTATGATAGCGCGAAGCGTCGGCGAAAACCGCACTCTCATTGTGTCTACCCATATTGTCAGCGATTTGGAGGCACTGTATGACGGGGTGATGATGCTGCGCCGAAGCAATCTTGTTTTGTCAATGCCCACAGCGGAGATTCAGTCCCGGCTGTCATTTGTGTGCGGTCCGGTACCCCCGGTCAACGCGCTGTATTACGCACAGGGTGCAGGCATTTTCCACTCCATAATTCCATGCACCGATGCAGAGGAAACAGCGATTGATTTTGATCTGCTATATATGGCCATGCAGTCAAATGCCGCAGACTCAATTCTTGAACTTCTTAAAACAGAGAGATATGACCAACAGTGATTCTTTTTCATGGCGCCGATGTCTGGCATATGGACGCATGTACTCGCCGCTGATAAAATATCAGCTCATACTTTGGCCGTTAGTGGCACTTGCAATATTTTTGTTGAGTTTTGCCAGTGGTTTCATTAGCTTCGGAATAATTTTTATCGGTCTTCTCGGTTTTCTGGCTTCATTCATGGTATATTTCGGTCCGATGGTTTTTGCATTCGGTCCGGACTTGAGTGTAGAGACCATTCTCCCGGTAAAGTGGAGTGAAAAAGCTGTGTTTGTGATTGTCTACTCACTAATTCTGCTGCCTCTCTGCGTGAAGTTGCCTATTGCCGGTGGAGTTTTTATTGCCCAATCTATTTCTCCGGGGCTTGTTCAGACAAACAGTTATATCGAGGTTCAAAGCTTTTCTCTGTCAAGTTATGGCTGGGTGGGGCTGGTACAGGAACTGATTCCTGCAGCAGTGTGTCTGCTTGCAGTGGTGATGTATTCACGCCGCCGCGTGCTGATGGCTACAGTATGGACATTTGTCAGCCTTTTCGGACTGGGCATAATAGGATTTGTTGTGGGCCTCCTTTCCGTATTCCGCATGGGCTGCAATGATGGAATGGAAGGTGTGGGGCGCAAATCACCGGATGAGATAGTGACTTCGCTGATGCACAGTATGAGCCCTTATCTCATCATACTCGCTATAGTCGCAGCGGCATTTATTGTGACAGTGGTATGTCTTATCTGTCGCAGATTTAAAAACCGTCAGATATAATGTAGATGGAATTCAAGACAGACAGACCAATCTACAGACAGATAGCGGAGTTCTGCTTTGCACGCATTCTTTCCGGCGCGTGGCGCGAGGGTGAAAAAGTACCTTCGGTAAGAGAGATGTCGGTAGACATGAGCGTTAATACCCATACCGTGCTGAAAGCATACGACTACCTTCAGCTTCATGGTATCATAGAGCCCCGCAGGGGCATGGGCTATTTTCTCGCTGAGGATGCAAGAATCAAAGTCAACACTACCCGTAAGGAGGATTTTTTTACCGTATCCGCACCTGAATTATTCGAGCAGATGGAACTTCTCGGCATTACTGAGACAGATTTGATTGAGTCCTACAGGCTTTTCAGGAAAAAGAAAAACGAAACTATCACACCGGAACAACCATCATAGGAATGTCGGCTCTGAACAGAAGCCTGTGGGCGAGTCCCGGATTGAAGAGACGAGAAAATATGTTTTTCTTTTTATTTGGCACAACTATAAGGTTTACCTTGTTTTCGGCAGTCAGTCGGCGGAAATCTTCTTCTGCGGTTTTGAGCTGAAGCCTTTCGGTATTGAATCTATAGCTTCCATAGTGCTCCTCGCAGTAATGGAGCAGCGCGTTGAACGGAGCGGAGATTTCTCCGCTCTGTTTTTTTGATGGAATATTGGCAAGAGTAATGCTCACATCGGCCTGGTGGAGCAGCCGTGCCAACTGGTCAAGTGCGAGAATATCCTCCTGGTCGAGCGTACAGAAGAAAACTATGTGGCGAATATCGTCGATTTCATTTATCGATACATCGGCAGGAACTGTGAACACCGGATAGCGACAAGTGTCGAGCACTTCTGCGGTTACGCTTCCTACGAGTTCACGCTCCTTGGTGTCGGCTCCGCGCGTGCCCATGACGATGAGTAGCGGATGCTTCTGCTTAGCTATGCTGTTGATGGCGTCTTCCGGCACACCCTCGCTGATTTCGTGTGTGAATCTTACCGGAGGAAGCTCACCGCGCTTTATCCTCTCGCGGATTTCGGCGCATAGCCGTGTCATGCGTGCCTGCGCCTCTTTCTCTATGCTGTCGTCGTGCTGCTCAGTATCGGTAATGTCGTAGGTAAGTGTGTCAGATAGTTGCAGTGAACTGGTTACTGCAGGGTCCACGTAGGTGTGAAGCAGTATTATGTCAGCTTTTTGTGATGCCGCGAAGTGAAATGCCAAATCGCAAGCCTGCATGGAATGTGATGAAAAATCCACCGGCACGAGTATGTATCGGCTCTGGGATTTGCTTTTGGCTTTCAGTACTTCCGGTTTGAATATCTCGGCATTTTCAATCAACCGCAGTGCGAGAGGCAGATCATTTTCGCGTATTCTTACTCTCACTCCTGAAGCCACGACAGGATTGGATAGATTGACATTTTGCAGCGACACTGTCACTCCTTCGTTCTCAAGCATAGTTTTGAGTTCGACAGCTCTTTCGTAGGTGTGAATTGCAACAGTAATAAGTCTGTCTTCCATATGTCAGCGCCGATAGTTTATAAACCGGTAATTAAAAAAAAGGAGCAGGGGAGAATGAGTAATAAGAGGTCTGGTTCAAAGGATATGATTAATCCTTGTTTTGTTCTTTGAGAATTTCGACAGCCATATCGTAGATTGTGGTATCGTCAAGAACCACAATGCCTCCGTCGGGTCCCGGCTCGATGTGTAC
>JAIDJW010000123.1 GCA_029052015.1 Paramuribaculum sp.
CCGGCATCTACCCGACAGGCAAAAAGATGTACTACGCGGTAGACCTCGCCGAATAAACCCACCCCTCCCCTAATACATCGGGGCTGCGCCATATTGCTTGGTGCAGCCCCGTTTTATGTCTATTGAGCGGCATGTCAGCGAGGAACAGCAAAAGGTTAAGGACTCCTCCTTGCAAGTCGTAGGACAATAGCGAGTAAACGGATATTCGCATGGAAAAAGAGCAGCAGCTATCATTGCGGAGAAAATCGGCCATATTCACCGCAAATATGCGGAGAATATTTGCTTTCAGCATACTGTTCCGTCTACACCAGATGGACACCTCGATTTGCTTGTATTGACAAAACAACACCCCGATGCTCCGGAGCATCGGGGTGTTGTTTTGCAGTTCGTAAATGTAATCAGGCGAAGGGGCGGATGCCCATGATGTGGCGCACTTCGGCAAGAGTCTTGGCGGCGCGCTCGCGGGCTTTCTCGGCGCCCTGCTTTACTATGCGTGCTATTGTGGCATCATCGTTGCGCAGGTCGAGGATGCGCTCGCGGATGGGCAGCGTGATTTTCAAAATATCTTCGGCAAGCTGCTTCTTGAGGTCGCCGTAGCGTATCGAGCAATCGGCGTAAGCGTCGCGATACTGCTGCACGATTTCCGGAGCAGAAGTGAGCTGAAGGAGGGTGAACAGGTTTTCCACCGGCTGGCTCACAGGCTGGTTGGGTGTCTTGGGACCTTCGTCGGTAACTGCTCTCATCACCTTTTTGCGCAGGGTTTTCTCATCGTCTATGAGATAGATGCAGTTGCCTTCGCTCTTGCCCATCTTGCCGGAGCCGTCAAGACCGGGCACCTTGACCGGGGCGCCTCCGAAGTCGAAGTTGGTCGGCTCGGGAAACAAATCCACGCCATAGAATGAATTGAAGCGGCGGGCGAAGCGGCGGGTCAGCTCAAGGTGCTGCTCCTGGTCTTTGCCGACAGGCACCTTGTTGGCTTTCTGTATAAGGATATCCACAGCCATGAGGGTGGGATATGTAAGGAGTCCGGCGCTGACGCGCTTGTTTGAGTCGTTGCCTATGATTTCTTTCTCGATGTCGTCGCCTTCGCTCTTGATGCCGAGCTGCTTGCGGGCTTTGTCCTTGAACGAGGCTGTGCGCATGAGCTCGCCGATGCCGACGTGCATATTGAGCAGCAGGTACATCTCGCTGATTTCGGGCACATCGCTCTGCACGAAAATTGTGGCTTTCTCTGGGTCAAGACCGGCGGCAAGATATTCGGCTATTATATTCTTCACATTGGCGTGAAGAAGGTCGGGGTCGGTAGCGGTAGTCAGGGCGTGAAGGTCGGCGATGAAGAACATACTGTCATAGTCGCCCTGCATTCTGACGAACTTGCTCAGCGCTCCGAAATAATTGCCAAGATGAAGATTTCCGGTAGCGCGGATGCCACTCAGAACTATTTCTTTACTCATATCAATAAGTGTCTTTTTAGTTTCAATGGTGCAAAGGTAGCAATTTGCGCCGTAAAAATCATCAGATAGAGTTGAGGATATCAAGTTTGCCGTCGGCGATGAGTTTCAGTATCAGCTCGCCGAAAAGAGTGTTCTGCCATGCGAACCATGAGCGGGTAAACTCGTCGGCGTTGTCAACATTGAAGCTCTCGTGCATGAATCCGGTGCCGGCATCGGTGTCCATAAGCATGCGCACGCACTGCGCTATCTCCTTATCATCCTTTGAGGTGAAAGCCTTCATCATTATGCTCATCGGCCATGCCATCGAGTAGCCGACATGAGGCCCGCCGATGCCTTCGCCATCTTTTCCGCTGAAAAAGTAAGGATTCGCCTTGCTCCACACGAGTTTGCGGGTAGCCTGATACACAGGGTCGTCTATATCCACATCTCCGAGATAAGGCATAGCCAGGAGGGACGGCACATTGGCGTCATCCATAAGCATACGGTTGCCGAAACCGTCCACCTCGTAGGCATATACTTTACCGAATTCCGGATGGTCGACCACAGCATATTTTTTCAGCGCCTCATCAACCTCATCGGCGAGAGCAGTGCAGGCTGCGGCTCTGGAAGCGTCGGCATTAACCTGAGTGAGAATCTCGGCCATCTTGCGCAGGGAGGTCACGGCGAAGAAGTTTGAGGGGACGAGATACTGAAGCGTAGTGGCATCGTCGCTCGGACGGAAACATGACACTAT
This sequence comes from Paramuribaculum sp., assembly GCA_029052015.1. Lineage (GTDB taxonomy): Bacteria > Bacteroidota > Bacteroidia > Bacteroidales > Muribaculaceae > Paramuribaculum. The sequence goes on from JAIDJW010000123.1 coordinate 2,188, forward strand.
GAGTCCGCAGCCGCTCACAGGAGCTCCCCACCCCACATTGTTGAGGGTGTCGAGCGCGCGGTCGGTGCGGCGCAGGAATCTGTATGGTCCCTTCGGGTCATCCTTGCGCTGCTGCTCGCGGAAGGTCTGAAGAATCAGATCTACTGCGGCAAGCCAGTTGTCGTCAAAAACACTCGCATCGCCGGTACGCTTCCAGTATTCGTAAGCCAGACGCACCGGATAGCACAGTGAATCTATCTCCCACTTGCGTTCATGCACCTCCGGCACCATCTTGGTGAAGTCGCTCTGCCACTCCCCTCCCGTCGGACCATCGTTGAAGGCATTTGCGTACGGGTCTATGAGTATGCATTTGAGCTGACGGCGGATTGTTCCCTCAATCATGGCTTTGAGAGCCGGGTCCTCGTTGGCGAGAGCTATGTATGGCCACACCTGCGCGGCGCTGTCGCGCAGCCACATCGCATGGATGTCGCCGGTTATTACAAAAGTGTCGTTTTTGCCGTCTTTTTCATCCGTGCGAAAGAAAACCGTGGTGTCGAGAGTATTTGGAAAGCAATTCTCAAACATCCGCGCGAGTTTGGGATTCTTGATAAGCCCTTTCACACGCTCCACCTGCTTTTCGACAGCCGGAGACACGAATTTGCGCTCTCCGACCGGCGGACGCGAACCGGTTACGACAATATTGTCTGTCTCACATGGCATCACCGCCGCGCTGACCGCAAAAGCGGATATGCCCAGCGCTGCTGCCGCCACAATTCTGCAAATACTCATATATGTACTATATATAATAAGATGTGTTAGTGACGCAATATGTAATCTGCTATCCAGGCGCCGACCTCGCGTGTGCCGTAAGGCTCGCCACCGTCAACCTGAATGTCGGGAGTACGCACATTATTGTCAAGCGACGCATTGACAGCATTGCGCACCGCTTTTGCCTCATCGGTGAGATTGAAATGGTCAAAAAGCATGGCTACGGAAAGAATCTGCGCCAGAGGATTGGCGATATTCTTGCCCGCCGCCTGAGGCCATGAGCCGTGGATGGGCTCGAACACGGGAGTGCTATCGCCTGTGCTTGCCGAGGGGAGAAGCCCCATTGAGCCGGTGATGACACTGCCCTCATCGGTAAGAATGTCGCCGAAAGTATTCTCGGTCACCATCACATCAAAGAAAGTAGGCTCCTGAATCATGCGCATGGCGGCATTGTCGACATACATGAAATCGGTCTCCACATCGGGATATTCGACAGCCATTTCTTTCGCGACCTTGCGCCAAAGCCGGCTTGAGGCAAGCACGTTTGCCTTGTCGACAACCGTGAGGTGGCGGCGACGGCGACACGCGTATGCATACGCAACACGCAGAATGCGTTCTACCTCGGTGCGTGTGTATGCGCAGGTATCAAAAGCGTGGTCGGCACCCTCAAACTTTTCGCCGAAGTACATACCTCCGGTAAGCTCGCGGATGCATACGAAATCGGCACCCTCCACTATTTCGGTTCTCAGCGGCGATTTATGAATCAGACAGTCGAAAGTCTCGACCGGGCGGATGTTGGCATAAAGTCCGAGCTGCTTGCGCATTGCAAGAAGTCCCTGCTCGGGGCGCACTTTTGCATCGGGATTGTTGTCAAAACGCAAATCCCCTACCGCAGAAAAGAGCACAGCATCCGCCTCGGAGCATATTCTGAAGGTTTCCTCAGGAAAAGGATTGCCTGTGGCATCAATCGCGGCAGCGCCAACGAGCGCGGGCACAAACTCCACGTCATGACCAAACTTGCGGCAAACCGCAGCCATCACTTCCACTCCTACTTTTGATATTTCGGGCCCTATGCCGTCGCCGGCAAGAACAGCTATATTTAATTTCATCGGTTTTGTCTTTTAGATTTAGATTCCCAGGTTTCAATGTCATCTTTATGGGCGAGCAGATAGCCTATGTCGTCAAGCCCTTCCATGAGACATTGCTTTTTGTACGGATTGATTTCAAATGATTCTGTTTCGCCTGTTGCA
>JAIDJW010000124.1 GCA_029052015.1 Paramuribaculum sp.
ATTGAAACACCATATTTTTTTTCGATGTTAATAACTTCCCTATATGCACACGCATATACCCTTGTGTCATTGATACTTGCCTTCTACAAGTCTCCGCATTTTTGTTTGCAATTGTAAATTTAACTTTTTTATGCCTCACTCTTTTGCAATTGGTATTCAAAACCACTAATTTAGCACTGTGATTTATGACTAATCAAGCTGAGCACCCCAAGCCTCGGCTGTTTTTTACATAAAAATACCATAACCTAATAATAATTAATGGCAAAAGTTATAATTATTGGAGCCGGAGGCGTCGGCACGGTTGTAGCCCATAAATGCGCCCAGAATCCCGAGGTCTTCACAGACATCGTACTCGCATCGCGTACAAAAAGCAAATGTGACGCAATCGCCAAATCCATCGGCAGCCCTAACATCAGCACTGACAGCGTTGACGCCGACAGCGTTGAACAGCTCATCGAGCTTTTCAACCGCCACAAGCCCGAACTTGTGATTAACGTCGCGCTCCCCTATCAGGACCTCACCATCATGGAGGCCTGCCTCGCCTGCGGAGTCAACTATCTCGACACCGCAAACTACGAGCCTAAAGATGTTGCCCACTTCGAGTATTCATGGCAATGGGCATATCGCGAGAAGTTTGAAAAGGCCGGCCTGACCGCTATTCTCGGCTGCGGCTTCGACCCGGGAGTGTCAGGGGTATTTACGGCATACGCCGCAAAGCACTATTTCAGCGCTATGGAAACTCTCGACATCGTTGACTGCAACGCCGGTGACCACGGCAAAGCTTTCGCCACCAACTTCAACCCCGAAATCAATATCCGCGAAATCACCCAGAACGGACGCTACTGGCAGGACGGAAAATGGGTGACTACCGGACCGCTCGAAATACACAAACCGCTCACATATCCCAACATCGGCGCGCGCGAATCATACCTCCTTTACCACGAGGAGCTTGAGAGCCTTGTGCAAAACTTCCCGACAATCAAGCGCGCAAGATTCTGGATGACATTCGGCCAGGAATATCTGACACATCTGCGCGTTATCCAGAACATCGGCATGGCGCGCATTGACGAGGTTGACTACAACGGCACCAAAATAGTGCCCCTCCAGTTCCTCAAAGCCGTTCTGCCCAACCCGCAGGACCTCGGCGAGAACTACCATGGCGAAACATCCATCGGCTGCCGCATTGCAGGCCTCGACAAGGACGGCAAGCCCATGACATACTACATCTACAACAACTGCAGCCACGAGGAAGCATACAAGGAAACCGGCATGCAGGCGGTGAGCTACACCACCGGAGTGCCCGCGATGATAGGAGCCATGATGTTCCTGACCGGCAAGTGGAACAAGCCGGGCGTGCACAATGTAGAGGAATTCGATCCCGACCCCTTCATGGAGCAGCTATCAATGCAGGGACTGCCCTGGCACGAGGTGGTCAACGGCGACCTTGAAGTCTGACCAGCAGCGACTCCACGTATGGAGTCTGCCTGACACTATAGGCGCGGCGCAGATATTCTGCGCCCGCTTTTTTATCACCCCGCTGCAAAGCGGCAATGCCGAGATACAACAGCGAGTCATAATCATCAGGGTCCACTTCCAGAATGCGGTGATATACACCCTCTGCACCTGCAAGATTGCCACTGTCAAGATAGCCCTGCGCGAGACACCTCAAAAAACCGACATCATCAGGCAACCCTTCGAGCATCAGCAAGGCATACTTTACTGTTTCCGGACCGTTGCGCCTCCAGGCATAATAGCGCATGAGACTGGCGCAGGCAGCTCTTTTCAGCCACGGCTCTGAAGCAGCCACACTGTTTACATACCTGACAAATATCTGCGGCTCACCCAACGCAACCGACGCATTGCCAACACCCACAAAAACAGAGTCAACCGGCACCCCGTGCCGCAACGCGAGCCTGGTGATGCGGCTCTGAGCCACAGTATCACCTACAGCACCGGCAGCCGTCAGCGCATACGCATATGTCGATGTCACTGCCGGACGCTCGTCAAGCATCAGCTCATACATCGCCGACGCACTCCGCCACTCCTTGTGGGCATAAAAGCGGTCGGCCTTGGCTGAAATACTGTCGTAAGGCAATGCGGCACGACACAACGGCGCAGCCACGGCACACAGCAATACCAATAATCCTTTTAACATCTCAACTGATAATTAATTACAGCGTCTACAAGATATAGCGCCTTGATATCCCGCCGGTCAACAACCATGTCGTCATACTCCGGATTGGCGCTTACAAGCCTCACCTCATCATCGGTGCCGCCACGCCTCAGATATTTCACAAGACGATAATCCTCCATCACTATAACGTATATCTGCCCCCAAAGGATATTGCGCATATCATTCAGCGGATTTATAGAGATATATCCTCCGTCGGCTATTACGGGCGTCATGCTGTCGCCGCTCACTCTCACTATCACATCGCCGCGCTTTAGCCGCGGAAGGCTGATATGCCCTATTATCCTGTCAACAGTAAACAGCCGCGACAGCTCGTCCACTCCGGCAACAACATCTATGTCATAGATAGGCACTGCCACTCCCACCTCCCCGCCGGGACGGCCGGGATTGAAATCAGCATGACCGGTCTTTGCAAACGGCACCTCAGTGCCATCTGCAAGCCATTTCTTGGAAACCCCCATCTCAACGGCTATGCGGTTGAGCAGGCCATCGGTAACAGGAAGCCTGCCGCTGAGATGCTTCGACATATTAGCCGGGTCAATGCCGATACGCCGCGCAAATGCCCCCTGAGTCATCTTGAAATAACTTATGAGATAGCGGATGCGGTCGGCTGGAGTGACATCACTGTAATTCATTGTATGGCAACGCTTGGTGATTGATAATCGCAAAGTTAACAACAATATTTGTACTTATACCAATCTCCCGCTGTATTTTTGCCCACAGATGTTTTTTTGCACAAAAAAACATGCGGTTGCCGGAGACCGACAATCCGCATGATTACTACAGCAAAGAGTCACTCACCAATTGCTGTCGTCAGAATCAGACGAAGGTTGTGTGCTTTTCAACGCTTCAGTCATAAGATTAATAGTCTTCTGCGCTCTTTCCTGAAGATTGACAAACGCCTTTTTGAATACTTTGTGCTGATCTTTGTTGTCCGCGATAGGCGCCATAGAGCTGATCAGAACCTCTTCTCTTGAATTAGATCCGAAATCACGGACTGTAACCATTTTATAGTTCCGGACAATAATCTGCACTCTGGCTCTGCTATCCTGAGCGCTCACACGGAGCTGAAAGTCCGCATCAAAAATCTTGCCGGAAGTAACACTGTTATTTTCATAAACTCCCACATAGCTGCCGGAGCCACATACCGTTCCCTTCTCCGGCTCCTTTTCGGTGATATTGTATTTTGTCTCCTTGTAAGCATTGAGCAGATATGAGTGTGCTGCATTGAAAATCTCCTGCTTAGTCAAAGGCAGATTTTCAACAACATAGGCAAACACCACATTACCTCGGGAATCAACAGTGTAGTTTTCCTGGATTTCGTCAGAATAAGCGGTCAGGGTCATGCAAAGAAGTGCAAGCCCTGCCGCAAATCGTCTTAAAAACATATCTGATTACTCAAACAGACCACTACCAAAACCTACGGTTGCATTAGATTCAGGCGTGCCATCTCGGAATCCCTTGATATTAGCACCCCAACCGGTCGCCTTGACTTTTGTTCTCTTGTAAATTCCGAAGAAGTAAGACTTGGATTCCGTCTCGAATTCGGGTTCGAGAACGAGGTCGCAATCGGCAGCAGTTTTTGCACGATAGAGGGCAACTGATTCACCACCCTTGAGACCTTTGTAGCGATTGTTTGCTTTCAGACTTTTGTTTCCGTTGGATGTCCAGCCGAAAATCCAAAGCACTCTGTGAGTTGTCGCATTACCTTGAATCTTCTTAACCCCGGCATAGTCAATGTCAGCTTTGACATTGGTGGTGATGCTGTTGCCGCCTATTGCCATCACAGGCGCTGTCTGACGTACAGATGTACAGCTCGATGCGAGAAAGATAATGGCTGCACCGAAAGCCATTTTCATAAATTTAAACATTGTGTGATAATGTTGTCTTCCCGGGCAGCCATAAGGAAGGGGTTTACTTCTCTGTATACATATTATCACATATTATAAAAGTGGACTGCCACTATGTAAGCTCGTCAAAACGCACAAGGCTCTCGCATGCCCATTCCGATTTTAACGAGCGACACGAGAGTCCACTATATGACAGCCATTAACCGCCTGTACATTATATTACGGGCGGTTAGGTCAGAATCAACAAAGGACGTCACTGTCGCCGTGTCCTGATCGGAAAAGGTGAAGAGGTTTTCTCCACTTAAGAATTTGCGAGATTCTGTACGTCAAGACTAAAGCATCACAATAACGCTTTTACAATATGGTGCCGTAAACTTCTCAGACCCTCTGGCTTCAGTTTGATTACGACAATGCAAAAGTAGTGATAATTTTGTATTTCTTACACGAAATACACATTTTTTAATCTAAATTATTGTTTTGCGGGGGTGGCGAGGGCTATAAGGGCGGGGCCGAAGGGGATGTACCGGAGGGCAAAGCGGCGGTCACGCACAAAGGCTGCACTTTGCTTCACAACAATTTCGCTTACTGTCACTCCCGCTATGCCGGCAGCCTTGAAGGCTGCTTCTTTTGCCGTCCAGGCATGGAGCAGCGACGGGGATTCATCTTCCGGGTTTACAAATTTGTGGCTGACGCGCTGCAATTGCGCCCTATTCTCCTCTATATCCACACCCACAGGCGTATCACTCACGGCGAGCACGGCCGTGCCGGCGCCATGACTGACTGATATACAGCCCTCAAAATCCTGAATGTATGGAGAGCCGTCATCGCGATGAAGAATCGGCCTGTCGCCGAATATCTCGCGGACAATATCAGCCACAGCCTGCTTCTCTGCATCTCTGCCGCGCCCGTCAATAGGATGAGCGTACAGGCTGCACACTTCCAGACTCAGGTCTATCATTTGCCCGCCTCGGAATCCTGAGGCTCAGGCATCACCTTGACCCTCACTCCGGCTATTCTATGGCCGTGAATATCAAGAACAAGAAAACGGCAGCGCCCGTACACCAGCGGCTCTTTCTCTTTCGGAAAATCGCCCTTGATGGCAAGAAGCATCCCGGCGAGGGTCTCGCAATCGGATGCCACATCCTCATAATCCGCCTCGTCAAGACCCGTTATCCTGAAAAAGTCGCCAAGAATTGTTTTCCCTTCAAATATATATGTATCATCGGGCAGCTTGCGGTAGGTTTTCTCCTCCTCGTCGTACTCATCGTTGATGTCGCCGACAATTTCCTCAAGCACATCCTCCATGGTGACAAGTCCCTGAGTGCCTCCGAACTCGTCGATGACAATAGCCATGTGGATACGCCGACGGCGAAAATCCTCAAGCAGGTCGTCAATCATGCGGCTCTCCGGCACAAAATAGGGCTGGCGCAGCAGCTTGGTCCATTCAAAGTCGGAATCCGCCTTGCCGATATATGGCAGGAGGTCACGCGAATAGAGCACTCCCTTGATATTGTCCTGCGAGCCGTCACACACCGGCAAACGGCTGTAGCCGCTTTCGGTTACGACTTTCATGACAGTCTCAAAGGAATCCGCCATGTCAAGGCTCGTCATATCCACACGGGGAGTCATAACCTCGCTTGCCGTGGTGTCGCCGAATTTCAGTATGCCTTCAAGCATCTCCTTATCGTCGCCGGCCTGCACATCCGTTATTTCCAGAGCCTGGCTCAGGTCGTCGGCAGTAACGTCGTCCTCGCGCTTGGTAACCACCTTGTTGACTATGGTGGTGCTGCGCTCAAGCATCATGGCTATCGGACTGAATATCGCCATCAGCGCCCGGACTCCTCCGGTGGCGAAATGCACCCAACGCAGATTATTGCTGTTGGCAATAAGTTTAGGCAAAATCTCTCCGAAGAGAAGAATCAGAAATGTGAGGATTACTGTCTGCAGTATGAAGCTTAGCACCGGACTCATGTTTTCAAACACCGGGCCCAGAGCATAGTTACATAGCACAACGATTGTGACATTTACCAGATTATTGGCTATGAGTATGGTTGCGAGCAGCCTCTCTGGCTTGCGCAACAGATTGAGCGCGCTCTCACCGCCGGGAGTTTCCTCCATCTCCTCACACTGCTTGGGAGATAACGAAAAGAATGCTATTTCACTGCCGGAAACGAAGCCCGAAACGAGCAACGCCAAAAGTGCCAGAACAAGCGCGACTATCTGGTCCACGCCAAATGTCGCCGGCAAACTCAATGAAAAAACTGCCGAAAATGTCGTCGCAAAACAATCTGCGACCGGCAAAGGGTCTATATCCAACTCTTTATAATTTAGTTCAACAAAAATGGCAGCCGGATAAAAGCCGCCTGAATTACGGCACAAAGATAGTCAACAAGCTCCAAATGTGCAAAAATAAGCTCAGACTTTGGCCCTCAACAGATCATAGCGGTTCATGACGGCATCCCTGACCTTGACCATCAGGGCCTGCTCCTCAGCGCGCTCTCTGTCGGTCAGATATTGCGGCCAGGTAAAGGTTTCGGTAATCTTCTTGAGGCTGTTCTCCACTACAGTCTTGTCTATGCTCTGCCTTTTGCGCGGAGCTCCGACGGCGTCAGGAGCCGTTTCAGACTGAGCCAAAGCGACTTTGCTTAGAGCCATGAGCGTCTTGAAAATAGCCATGACGTTTTTGGATAAGTTTTCAGGCATCTCGCCTGTCTTGCAGTAGTGCACGGCGGCATCCATTACTTTGTGGCGGGTAGCGGGAGAGAGTTCGGCGAGGATTTCGATAGC
>JAIDJW010000125.1 GCA_029052015.1 Paramuribaculum sp.
ATATATGATATACCGCTTCCGAATAGTATCAGACGAAGTTGATAACTTCAAAAGAGAAATAAGCATTGATGCCGACGCCACTTTTCTTGATTTGCGCAACGCTATCTGTGATTCCGTAAATTATGACAAGGGGCAGATGAACTCATTTTTCCTATGCGATGAAGGTTGGGAAAAAGGTCGCGAGATTACTCTGGAGGACATGGGGTCCGATATTTCGGACGATGTCTATCTTATGGATGAATGTGTGCTCGGCGATTATCTTGAGGACGAGGGGCAGAGACTTATTTTCGTCTTTGATTATCTGACCGACCGCTCATTCTTTATCGAGCTGAAGAAAACAGAGCCCGGCAAAACCCTCAAGGATCCAGTGTGCACAGTCGCTATGGGTAATCCTCCCGCTCAGTTTGTTGATCTGGATGATTTTGAGGCAAAAATAGATGCCAAAGCAGCCAAAGCCGCGCAGGCTACTGATATTGATGAGGACTTCTATGGGTCAGAGGAGTTTAACGATGATGAATTTGACACCGCTGGGTTTGATGAAATGTCATTTGACGAGAATATGTAAATATACTCTTAGAATGTTTTGCGGCGGAAAGCCCAGTCCAGCGCATCGCGCTGGATTCTGGAACCGAGAGCCGCATTGACGCCTATATAAACAACGATGAATGTTGCTGCCTGGACCACGAGCAGCAACATTTCGTTTTTAAGCACTTGTTGAAGCAAAGCAGCCGGGAGCCAGGCTATAAAAGTTGTTGCGCAATATGGCAAAGAGTCTGTAATGAAATCCCACCAGGAACGCCAGCTACACTTCGCAGCCATCACGAGTGTGTATATCCACGTGAGCGCGCCGGCGGCTATCTGTCCCCACAGCATTATGGCTATGCCGTAAGTCGGACCTTCAGGAGTAGATACCGCAATGTATGGCAATGTGACTGCGATAGCAATTATGGCTACAACATCTCTGATGACTTCGGTGAGCATGATGAGTCGCGTGTGTCCGCGGGCAATTATATAATTATTGTAGACAGATGAGAGGCTGGTGAATATGCCGCGGATAACGAGGAGCTGAAACAGTATGATAGCTGCATCCCATTTAGTGGCGAAGCATACATGAAAGAGGGGAGTGGCTACAAGTACTGCAAGGACAAGACATGGGAACATGACGTACGATGAAAAACGATTCATCTTTGCTGTCGCTGCTGCAAACTCTGCAGGTTTGTCCTGATAGGTCGATAAGGCAGGAAGAAACGACTGAGTCATCACAGCAGAGAGAGTAGCTACGCCCATTGTGCTCCATTTGTCGGCCTGTGTGTAGTATCCGAGAGGAAGTATGCCGGCGCGGTTTCCGACAACCAGGCTGTATATCTTGCCGAAAAGCACATTGAGGAAGGCTGCGCCGAGCATTCCTGACCCCACCTTAAAAAAACTTCTGACGGCTTTAAACGACATAGTTCTTTTGGGGCGCCATCCGGTTGCAATCCATAATGTGCCTGATTTGACGGCAGACAGCACAACGGCCTGCCATACCAGACTCCATGCCCCGTAGCCACAGACAGCAAGCCACACCGCAACCAGTGCGCTGGCAATGATGGCGAGCGCATTTGCCGCAGCCACGGTCCTAACCTGCATGAGCTTGTACAGACGGCTAGTCTGTACCATTGAGGTGGCGTTTATGACTATTGTCAGAAACATTACCCGCCCGAGCGGAATCAGTCTCACATCATTGTCAAAAATCCGGGCTATCAGCGGCGCACCGATATACAATATCAGATATATTGTAGCGGCAGCTGCAAGGTTAAACCACATCACGGAGCTGTAGTCCGCCCGCGAGCACCGTTTCTTCTGTATCAGCGCTGTGGAAAATCCGGCGTCTACAAACAAGGTCGCAAATGCCTGAAAAACGAGCAATGCCCCGATAAGACCGAAGTCCTCACGGGGCAATACGTTGGCGAGAATAATACCGGTGACGACATTGACCACAACATTTGCGCCGCGGTCAATGGCAGTCCACTTGACAGTGCGGGCTACCTTTTGCTTCATGTCGCCACGTCCGGGCATTACTTGTCAGCTTCTTCAATAGACTTGACTTTCACGCCTGGCGAGAATTTCTTTTTTATCTCAGGCTTTCCCACATAGTAAACCGTGCCTGAACCGCCTCCCTTCACCGTGAGGGTAGACGAGGGATTGCAGCCGATGGTACCTGTGCCTAAAATCATGCAACTCACATCCTTTGCAGTAAGTCCGTCAGCCTGAATCTGCCCAGTGCCGGTGCAACTGAGGCGAGCGTCATTGCAGGTGCCGTATAATGCGATTACTCCTTTACCGGTCTCAAGCTTGCCTTCCACAAGATTTGCTTTTATATTGCGCACTGAGAGTCTGCCATTACCTATGATTTTGGCTGTAAATTTAGGTCCGGGAGAAACGGTGAGTACTCTGAGCAGGGAGTCGCCATCATTTTCCGCATATGTAAGATATGTGGAATAAACGGTCACTTTGGGGACCTCACGATTAATCCGCTCCTCCACCGGCACAAGCTGAATTTCAAGCTTGTTTTTGTCAGGTTTGAAAATAATCTGTGAAGCCATGTCGGGAGTGGCATGGAAAACCGCTTTGCCTGCAGAGTCGGGATTACACACATAGTCGACATTGATGCCGTCAATGACCTTCAGTTCGCTGAATTCATTGACATCAAGCTCATACCGGGTTAAGTCCTGCGCTGAAACTGATGCCACGGATGCTAGTAATGATAATGAGATGAAGAGTTTATTCATATTTCGATTTCGTTTGTGATTCTTTGTTCTATTCTTGAGAGCACATCGTCGAGCGCGGCATAATTGTCTGCCCGAAGCATTTCAATGCGTGTGTCGCGAAAATGCGAAATGCCTTTGAAAAGGGGAGATGCGGCCAGATGACGACGAATATGCAGAATTCCGCGGTACTCGTCAATTCTGTCGATACTTTCGCGAATCTGCCTCCTTAGCAATGCAAATTTTTCAGCGGTAGAGAGCGGTTCGACCTCTTTGCCTGACAGAAATGATTTTATGTCACGAAAAATCCATGGGGCACCAATGGATGCTCTTCCAATCATCACACCGTCAACTCCGTAACGGCTGAATGCCTCGGCAGCCTGTTGCGGAGTAGTGATGTCGCCGTTGCCAATCAGCGGTATAGTGAACCGCGGATTATCCTTAATGGCTGCTATGGCGTTCCAGTCGGCGCTTCCTGTGTACATCTGCGAACGAGTGCGTCCGTGTACGGTCAGAGCGCTGATGCCGCAATCTTGCAGCTGCTCCGCAAGGTCGCGAATTATTATGCTGTTGCAATCCCAGCCGAGGCGGGTCTTGACAGTGACGGGCACATCGACAGCTTTCACTATGGCAGAAGTTATAGCGAGCATCTTGGGAATATCGCGAAGCATACCGGCTCCGGCTCCTTTGCCTGCCACTTTTTTGACCGGGCAGCCGAAATTTATGTCCAGAATATCAGGTTTGGCTGCCTCGACAATCTTTGCCGCCTCAACCATCGGTTCGACCTCCCTTCCATATATCTGGATTGCAGTCGGACGCTCGGCATCATTGATGGCGAGTTTTCGGGTTGTAGCCGAAATGCTGCGGATAAGAGCATCGGCAGACACGAATTCGGTATACACCATATCCGCGCCCATCTCTTTACAGATAAGACGGAATGAAGCATCGGTGACATCCTCCATCGGAGCGAGCATCACCGGGCGCTCACCTAAGTTTATATTGCCGATTTTCATCTCTATATAGTTTGCTGCACTTTACGAAGTTAGTAATTATTGGCGATAGATGCAAGATTATAGCCGGTTTCAACTAAAAAAATGGAAATTAAGGTCACTTGAAAGTGAGAAAAGACAAGTTGTCGGGCAGTATGTATGATACCGCCTGCCTGAAATCATCCATGTTCAAGGATTTAATTCGGTCATCAATTTGCGAAGGCGTAAGAGCGGCGCCATGATAAAGCGTGTAGCGCCCAGCCGCGATGACCGCATTCTCGAAATTCTGTCGCGAAAGAGCCAGTTGACCTATAAATTGCTTCTTTGCCCGCTCAAGTGCTCTTAATGTCACATTCTCATGCAGGCGGGTGAGTGTGTTGCACAGAAGTTCGCGACATTGTTTTTCATCATCATGATCACAGCCGTAGTAGATGGTGAGTAATCCGCAGTCGGAATATAAGGCAGATGATGCGTCTGCGGTATATACCAGTCCGCGCTTTTCACGAAGCTCGAAATTCAGCAGTGAATTCATGCCGGGACCGCCAATCATATTGACAAGTAAAGCGAATGCATAACGCTGCTTATCAAGCAGCCCTGGAATGCGCGCACCGGCTATTGTGTGGCATTGATGAAGGCCCTTGTCAAGAGTTATGTCAAAATTATTGTTGATTGGCGGAATCTGTCTGTCGTTTGGTGATCCATCATGGCTGAGATGTCCGAAGTTCTTTCCGGCAATCTCAAATACTCGCTTTGCTGACGACGGACCGGAGTAGAACAACGCCATTGATGACGGTGTATAATGACTGTCAAGCCATCCGCGACACATTTCAGATGTAAACCCGGTCAGATTAGAGTCTGTGCCGAGGATGTTGTGGGCCATGGAGCTGCCGGCAAATATATTCTCGTCGAAGTCATCGAAAATAGCTTCGGATGGTGTGTCAAGATATGAGTTTATCTCATCACTGACAACGTCTCTCTCCTTTTCAAGCTCTCCCTCGGGAAATACCGACTGACAGATAAGGTCGCTGATAAGCTCGGCAGCCCTGTTCAACGCGCCGCGTGGAAACACGGTGTATATCACCGTTTCCTCTTTGGTTGTATAAGCGTTCAGTTCGCCGCCGATACTCTCCATGCGGTTGATGATATGCCAGGAGCGCCTTTTTTTAGTGCCTTTGAATATGGTGTGCTCTACAAAATGCGCCAATCCTTGCTCATGCTCTTTTTCGTCACGGCTTCCGGCATCCACTACCACACCAAAATATTCCACCTCTCCCTTTTGTGCCGCATGAACTATGCGCAAACCGTTCGGGAGGGTGGAATATGAGTATGGATTGGCTGGAGATTGTGCCAAAACAGTCTGTTTTTATTACTGCAGACCGGAAACAGCGACGCTGCGGTCAATCTTGCTGACAAGACCCTGAAGCACCTTGCCCGGACCGAGTTCCACAAACTCTGTAGCGCCGTCGGCAATCATGTTTTTGACGGTCTGTGTCCAGCGAACGGGGGCTGTAAGCTGAGCAACAAGGAGTGCCTTGATTTCAGCAGGGTCTGTGTGGGGGAGTGCGTCAACATTCTGGTAAACGGGACACATCGGGGTATGAATCTCGGTGGCACTTATAGCCTCTGCGAGTTCGGCACGTGCCGGCTCCATGCAAGGTGAGTGGAAGGCACCGCCGACCTTTAGTTTGAGGGCGCGCTTGGCGCCGGCGGCAAGAAGTTTCTCGCAGGCAGCATCTATAGCCTCGATTTCACCGGAAATTACAATCTGACCGGGGCAGTTGTAGTTGGCGCAAACAACAACTCCGTCAATACCCTCGCATATCTCCTCTACTTTTTCATCGGGCAGGGCGAGAACGGCAGCCATAGTGGAGGGCTTGAGCTCACATGCCTTCTGCATGGCTGTGGCACGGGCTGCAACAAGACGCAGACCATCCTCGAAGCTCAGGGCGCCGGCGGCCACGAGAGCTGAAAATTCGCCAAGCGAATGTCCTGCAACCATATCAGGGTTGAAATCGGCGCCTAATGTTTTGGCGAGGATTACAGAGTGGAGGAAGATGGCGGGCTGGGTCACGCGGGTCTGCTTCAGGTCTTCGTCAGTGCCTTCAAACATGAGGTCTGTGATTCTGAAGCCGAGAATTTCGTTTGCTTTTTCAAACATTTCGCGTGCAACAGGGTTGTTATCATAAAGGTCCTTGCCCATTCCTACGAATTGGGCCCCCTGTCCGGGAAAAACAAATGCTTTCATCTTAAATATTAATATTTAGGTGTGAATTTTGGGTGCAAAGTTACGTTTTTTTCGGGAGAGATATGGAGATTGAAGCTAAATTACTAACTTTACAAGCGCATTTGGTTGCCTGTCGCGGCTGAATAGCACTTGTAACAATAATATAACGATATGGTTCCCTGCATTTTTAATCTTGGCACAGGTGAGGTTATTTTAATAGTATTTGTGTTGCTGCTTCTGTTTGGCGGACGCAAGATTCCTGAACTCATGAAGGGATTGGGCAAAGGAGTGCGCAGCTTCAAGCAGGGGATGAACGAGATTACCGATGAGATAAACGCACCGGTTCCTCCAGCAGACGACAAGCGGTCACAGGAGTCAAAAGAAGAAAAGAAGTAAGTTAGCAAGCAACCGTCGGTGATATGGCTGAAGAAAAGTCGGAAACGCTGGCGCAGATGAGCTTTTGGGATCATGTCGACGCTCTGCGTAGCGTGATTCTGAAAGCCGGCGGTATTATTATTCTTTTTGCTACGGCATTCTTTATTGTAATGCCGTGGATTTTTGATAACGTTATTCTCGCGCCATGCAAAGGCGATTTTCCGTTATATCGTCTTTTCGCTCATATTGGCGACACAGGAGGGCTCATGCCCGATTTTTCCACCGGTGATTTTCATGTGGAACTTATAAATATTCAGCTTGCCTCCCAGTTTTTCATCCATATATCCACCTCTTTCTGGCTCGCAGTTGTTTTTGCGTTTCCGATTATCATTTACCTTCTCTGGAGTTTTATATCACCGGGTCTTTATTCAAATGAGAAAAAGGGTGCGAAGAGCGCGTTTCTCTTCGGCAACATGATGTTTTTTGTGGGTGTGGCCGTGGGCTATTTCCTCGTTTTTCCTTTGACATTGCGTTTCCTTGCAGAGTATAAGGTGAGCGAGATGGTGCCTAACCAGATTTCCCTGGACTCATATATGGATAATTTCCTTATACTGATACTGGTGATGGGTATCGTGTTTGAATTGCCGCTGCTTGCATGGCTTCTCGGCAAAATGGGTCTGCTAAGCCGCAAGTTTTTCAAGACCTATAGGCGTCATGCTATAGCCGTGCTCCTAATTCTCGCGGCAATCATCACACCGACCGGCGACCCGTTTACTCTCATGGTTGTATTCTTACCGGTGTATGGTCTGTGGGAGTTCAGCGCATTCCTTGTGCCTCGTTTCTCTGAAACAGCCGACAATGATGACTCTGAAGAGGATGGCGGCGATAAAGAGAAGACGATTGAAGATTTATATGTGCCCAGTTATCGGAGAAGCACAAACTCTTAAGTTTTTTACTCTTAACGGTTCATGCGCTTGAGGAGTGAATATGATGGCACAACCCCAAGTTCACCCGCTCTTGACAGGTCCGCGCTACCCGAGCGTGCGTTTCCGAGACGGAAATATGCATATCCGCGGTTGTAATATGCTTCGCCAAACTCCGGCCGGATGTCAATCGCCTTGGAAAACGCTGATATGGCTGAGGTCAAATCTCCGTTTTCAAGAAGTAATACTCCTTTATTATAATGTGCAATCGCCATATCGGGCGATAATTCAATCGTCTTGTCTATATCATCAAGAGCCGCTCTCTTGACAATGAGTTCCTCCTCGGCACGATTTGCGGGGCGCGATTTGTCGCCGTCAAGATTAAAAGCGCCGTCGGCCTGCAGACCACGCAATTTTGCAATCGAGCGCATCAGATATGCGAGAGAGAATGTCGGTGATGTCTCTATGGCTCTGGTGAAATCGGCTATGGCAGACGGATAGTTGCGCACTGTAATGAAATCCATGCCTCGCGCAAAATAGTCGATGGCGCGGGGAGTATGGGTAGATAGATAAGAATTGTAATATTCTATAGATTCGAAGTGGCGTTTGATCTGGTCCTGATCGGTGAGCGGTGGCTCATGATTCGTTACCTGAAGCACAAAGCGGAGTAGGCGCGTGCGGTTGATTTCATCAGCCTCACGGAGATACTCTCCATTAGGACGCAGCTCGGTGGGAGACGAATAGTATGTTGCGGCAAACATAGGCTCGATATCAACTGGCGCCACCCGATCCTGCACTCTGCCTCTGATTTGTTTATTGTTGAATTCCTGTTCAAGGTCTGGAGACTGCGCAACTGTGATAAGGGTAGAGAAGCGTGAGGCAACAGTTTCCTGCGGCTCCTCATCGGCAAGAAGAATGCCATCGGCGTCAGCTTGAACTGAAGTATTGTCATTTTCACGTTTCCTGTCGGAAAATTCCTCCGGAGTTTTCTGGACGGTCTTTGTAGCCATCGCTATCGATTTGTCATAATCGGCTTTGGCTGAGAGGTCACCCATGTCATGCTTTACCTGAGAGCGTAGAAAATAGCCCGCCGCGAGAGTAGGGTAGCGCGAAATCACTTCATTAACATCCTCCATCGCACCTTTGAAGTCACGTTTTTCTTTTCGTATGATTGCGCGGTTATACAAAGCTTTAATATCACCACCCTTGAGAGATACAACCATGTCGAGGTCCTTGAGTGCCCGGTCAAAATCGCGCACTTCCATATATAAAAGCGCTCGATTGTAGTATGCCACATAATCGGACGGCGCAAGCTGAGTCGCGTAGTCATAGTCGCTTATCGCTCCGTAATAGTCGTCGAGATTACGGCGCACAAATGCTCTGTTGATGAAAAAAGCTGCGTATCTGGGCTGGATTCTGATAGCCTCATCCATATCAGACAGCGCTTTTGCATAATCATGAGTGCCGTTGATTGATATATCCGCGCGGATGAGATAGGCGTTTACAGCTCCTTTGTTAATCTCTATGGCTTTGTTGGCATCTTCGAGTGCGCCGACTGTGTCGCCAGTCTCAAGTCTAAGCCGTGCTCGTCCAACATAGCCGCTATCAAAGCGCGGATACATTTTGAGGAGTCTGTCAAATGCTTCGGCAGCCCCTTCATAGTCTTTCACCTCCTGCTGGGCCATTGCTTTGTTGAATATTATACCTCGGTTGTCGGGCAAAGTTTTCAGCACAGTCTCATAATCGGCAATTGCTTTTCGAGGCTGCCCGAGATTCTGATATGCAACGGCACGAAGCTCGTAAGCATCTGTCAGAAACGGATTTCGGCGTATGGCTTCATCGGCGTCGGCGCGCGCTCCATTGAAGTCATCCAGATTAAATTTCGCAAGAGCTCTGTAAAAATACGGCTGCGCGAGGTATGGCTTAGCCGCTATAGCGAGATTGAAATACTGTATGGAAAGAACATAGTCCTCAAAGAAAATAGCACTTCTACCTGAACGCATCACCTGATCCGCGTTGATTTGTGCTATGCCAGGCATAGCAGTGAGAAGTGATATGACGAGTATTACGAATTGTTTCATGCAAGAAATGTGAATGGTGTGCAAAAATAATCATAAATCGCCATAGCTGAGGCTATACGAAAGTGAAAAGTGGTGAACGGTGATGATTATATGTAAAAAACGGACGACATTGCCGTAATCGGTGTCGTCCGTCGCTATGTTGTCGTGACAATATTCAGTTGGCGCTATCTATCTGGCGTGACATTACATATTTTGTTTTGCCGATTTCATAAATCAGTTTGTTTGCCTTGATTTTGATATCGTCGAGCATTTTTATAGACGAGTAATGGCTTACTATCTGTGTGCGGAGTTGTGTGCCGACACGAGCGGTCTCACAAGAGCTTAAGCTGTCGACAAGTGGTGCCTCAGCGCCGGTAAGGAGAGAGGTCTCAAGTTCCACAGCATCGGGGTCAACACTTACAGTTATACTGTTTGGGTCTATGGATATGTTGACTTCATCGTCATCAGTCACTACCCATGTGCCTGTCGCTACCGCTTTTGCAGAAACGGTTTTGGAGTATGGCTGCACAATCGCAGAGTCTTCAGGAAGCGCGCTGCTTATAGAGAGCATTGTGGCAATGTCGACTGTGCCTTCTTTGGAGTCGGTTTTGGTAAAGACGTATGTGTCAACGCCGGTAACTAGTCCGGCAGCATCATTTGAAATAGTAATGGGAGCTCCGCTCCAGCTTCCTTCAAGCTCAGAGGCGAGTTTTGCTTCTTCATCGCAGGAGACGAGCATACATGCTGTTGCGGCAGCGATGGCATAATTGATGAAATATCGCATAGTGATATGTTTTTATTTGTATTCAACAATAAAACGACTTGTGGCTATGAAATGTTTTGCCGCTGTAGGGTCATTATTTGATTTTTCTGATACATTTCGCGGGATTTCCGGCGACAACGGTATACGGCGGCACATCCTTCACCACTATGCTTCCTGCTCCGATGACACTGCCGCGCCCCACAGTCACGCCCGGACAGATATGCACTCCTGCTCCTATCCACACATCATCTTCTATAGTTATCGGACGCGCATACTCAAGCCCCTGGTTTCGCTCATCGGCGTCAAGCGGGTGTCCGGCTGTGTACAATCCCACGTTGGGAGCGATAAAAACATTGTTGCCTATGCTTACCTTTGCTCCGTCAAGCACGGTGAAATTATAATTTGCGAAGAAATTGTCGCCGACCACGATGTTGTATCCATAGTCACAGTAAAAGGGTGAACGGATGCAGCAGTTGCTGCCATGATGACCTAAGAGCTCTGTCAGAATCCGCTCCTTCTCACTCGTATCGGATGGCAGGGTTGCATTATAACGGAAACACATATCGGCAGCCCGAAGCATTTCACGCTGCAGCTCCTCATCATAGTTCGGATTATACATCATTCCGACACGGCATTTCTCTTTTTCTGTCATAAGTGGTAAAAGTAATTGTTTAGCCGCAAAATTACTAAATCCGATGCCAGCCTTATATTCGGTAATGAATATTTTTTGTCGTGACACCGTTTTTTGATTAACTTTGCGAAAACTAAAATCCAAACCAAGCAAAGATATGGCAACAAAACCTTTCAAGTATCAGGAAATGTTTCCGTTAGGGAAAGATAACACTGAGTACTACCTCCTTACATCCGATTATGTAAAAACAGAGAAGTGGGGTGACCGCGAAATGCTGGTCGTTGACCCCGAGGCGCTTGCAGTGCTTGCCCGTCAGGCAACACATGACAACGCCTTTATGCTTCGCCGTGAGCACAATGAGATGGTTGCAAAGATTCTGCATGATCCCGAAGCAAGCGAGAATGACAAATTCGTGGCTCTGACAATGCTCAGAAACGCAGAAGTGGCGAGCAAGGGTCAACTGCCGTTCTGTCAGGATACCGGCACAGCGATCATTATCGGTAAGAAAGGTCAGAATGTATATACCGGCGGTGGTGACGAGGAAAAGCTGAGCAAGGGTGTGTACACCACATACACAGAAGACAATCTGCGTTACTCTCAGAATGCTCCTCTCAATATGTATGACGAGGTAAACACCGGTTGCAACCTTCCTGCACAGATAGACCTGTATGCTGTTGACGGTGACGAATACAAGTTCCTATTTGTTGCCAAAGGTGGTGGCTCAGCCAATAAGACTTATCTCTATCAGGAGACCAAGGCACTCATAAATCCCAAAACTCTTGTGCCCTTCCTCGTTGAGAAGATGAAGAGCCTCGGCACAGCAGCATGTCCCCCGTATCATATCGCTTTTGTTATCGGCGGCACAAGTGCGGAGATGAATCTCGCCACCGTGAAAAAGGCTTCCGTAAAATATTATGACAATCTGCCTACCAAGGGCAACGAACTCGGACACGCCTTCCGTGATATCGAGCTTGAGAAGCAACTTCTTGAGGAAGCTCATAAAATCGGTCTCGGCGCACAGTTTGGCGGCAAATATTTCGCACACGACATCAGAGTTATCCGCCTGCCCCGTCACGGTGCATCATGCCCTGTTGGTCTGGGTGTTTCCTGCTCGGCCGACCGCAATGTCAAGGCAAAAATCAACAAAGAGGGTCTATGGATTGAAAAACTTGATGCAAATCCCGGCGAACTCATTCCCGAGAGCTATCGCAAGCAGGGCGAGGGCAATGTGGTGAAGGTTGACCTTAACCGTCCGATGGATGAAATCCGCAATGAACTGTCAAAATATCCTGTGTCCACAAGACTGTCGCTCAACGGCACTATAATCGTTGGGCGCGACATAGCTCACGCAAAAATCAAAGAGCGTCTTGACAAGGGCGAACCTATGCCTCAGTACCTCAAGGACCATCCCATATATTATGCCGGTCCCGCGAAGACCCCCAAGGGTATGCCATCAGGCTCATTCGGTCCTACCACAGCAGGACGTATGGACTCATATGTTGACCAGTTCCAGGCAGCCGGTGGATCAATGGTGATGATTGCCAAAGGCAACCGCAGCAAGCAGGTGACAGATGCCTGCCATAAGCATGGCGGTTTCTATCTCGGCTCTATCGGTGGCCCCGCCGCTATTCTTGCACAGAACAGTATCAAGAAGGTTGAGCTTCTTGAATATCCGGAACTCGGAATGGAGGCAATCTGGAAGATTGAGGTCGAAGATTTCCCCGCATTCATTCTTGTGGATGACAAGGGCAACGACTTCTTCACCGAAATCTCAGAGAAGTGCCGTTCATGCGCCCTTAATAAATAAGAATCCAGGGGATTGACATAAATTTAAATTATGGTCAATACCTTGAAACCGATATGCCGCGACCTCGCCTCCCAGCTTGCTGCAAGGGGGGTGAGGTTCGCCGTATTATCTCCCGGCTCGCGAAACGCGCCAATCATCATGGCTCTTGAAAGAGAGGCGGGGATTGAGACTAAAGTGGTTGTCGACGAAAGGTCGGCGGCTTTTATCGCCTTGGGCTATGCTTCTGTAAGTAATGAACCGGTGGCGATAGTGTGCACCTCCGGCACAGCTCTGCTGAATTATGCTCCGGCGGTTGCCGAGGCGTTCTATCGCAAAGTGCCACTGATAGTTATTTCTGCCGACCGCCCAGAGGAATGGATTGATCAGGATGATTCGCAGACGCTCCGTCAATATGAGGCTCTTGCAAATTTTGTGAAGGCATCATACGACTTGCCTGATAGCGATAATCCTGATATGCTATGGTATGCCAACCGCCAGATAAACGACGCGCTCATAAATGCAGTGACCGGTCGTCCGGCGCCGGTGCATATCAATGTGCAGCTGTCGGAACCACTCGGTGCAGCGGGCGAAATCCCGGATGAAAAAACGAGGACAATAACTGTTGTAGAACCGGCACGCACTCTGGAGACCGCCCGGGCACGCGAACTTGGAAAATGTCTTGCCTCACCGCGCAAGGTGATGATAGTGGCAGGGTTCATGTCACCATCGCCGCAACTCAACAAGGCTCTGAGACGCCTTGCCGCAATGCCAAACTTTGTAGTGCTTACCGAGACAATCTCCAATCTTCACGGTAATGAGTTTGTGAGCCGCATAGACACTACTTTGAGCGAAATGACACCGGAGGAGAGGGCAGAGCTCGCTCCGGATGCCGTGATAACTCTCGGTGGCGCTTTGGTCTCGCGAATAATCAAGAGCTATCTGCGAGAAATACATCCGACTGACCACTGGCATGTAGGATTGTCGCATACTACCGTCGACTGCCTTAAGTCACTGACCACACGCATAGACATGAAAGCGGAGGATTTTTTTCCTCAGCTTGCGTCTGCAATGCAGCCCCACACACAGCCGAGCAGATACGGTGACCGGTGGAGGATAATCCGCGACCGTGCGATTTCCACCCACCAGGCCTATACAGCAGGAGCGCCGTGGAGTGACTTAAAAGCTTTTGCAACTCTGCTGCCTATGCTTGGAAAGGGCACCAATCTTCAGTTGTCCAACGGCACTCCGGTCCGTTATTCTCAACTTATAGGTGATACAGCTTTTCACCGCTGCGACTGCAACCGGGGAGTGAGCGGTATTGACGGGTGCACATCGACCGCTATCGGTGCGTCGCTCGCATATAGCGGATTGACTGTGCTGATAACGGGAGATATGAGTGCGCAATATGACATAGGGGCTCTTGCAACAGCCGATATTCCACATGGATTCAGAATGATAGTTGTGCGTAACGGTGGTGGAGGGATATTCCGATTTATCAAATCGACGTCTCAACTACCGGAGCTTGAGAAGAATTTTGCGGCATCATCGACTGTGAGCCTTCCGCTGGAAAAAATAGCTGGAGCTTTCGGTTTCCGATTCTTTAGCGCTTCCGGAGAATCTGAACTCCGAAAGGTAATGAAAGAATTTATAAATCCGAGCATCGGTCCCGCTATATTGGCCATTGATACTCCCGCAGAAATCAGCGCGCAGGTGCTTAAAGACTACTTCAACCGCAACCAAATATTTAAAAATAGAAATAATGTCAAAGATTGAGTGGAAAACAATCAAAACATACACCGACATACTTTTTGAGCAGTATGGAGGTATTGCAAAGATAACCATCAACCGCCCGAAAGTGTACAACGCTTTCCGTCCGCAGACAAACAAGGAGATGCTTGACGCGATGGCTTATTGCCGCGATAACGCATCAATAGGAGTGGTTATTCTCACCGGTGCCGGCGACAAAGCGTTCTGCTCCGGTGGAGACCAGAATGTGAAAGGCATAGGCGGCTATATAGACGAAAACGGCGTTCCACGTCTGAATGTGCTCGACCTTCACAAGGCAATACGCTCTATACCCAAGCCTGTAATCGCTATGGTAAACGGCTATGCTATCGGTGGTGGCAATGTTCTTCAGGTAGTGTGTGACCTCACAATCGCATCCTCAAACGCGCGCTTCGGTCAGACCGGTCCTAAAGTGGGCAGTTTCGATGCCGGATTTGGTTCTTCATATCTTGCACGCTGTGTCGGTCAGAAGAAAGCACGTGAAATCTGGTTTCTGTGCCGGCAGTACACAGCAGACGAAGCTCTTGAAATGGGCATGATTAACAAAGTTGTGCCGTTGGAACAGCTTGAGGAGGAGACTGTTGACTGGTGCAATACTATCCTCAGCCGCAGTCCTATGGCTATAAGGATGATAAAGAGAGCCCTAAATGCAGAGCTTGACGGCCAGCGAGGCATGATGGAGTTTGCCGGTGACGCAACACTTATGTATTATCTCATGGCGGAGGCTCAGGAAGGCAAGAACGCTTTTCTTGAGAAACGTGATCCCGATTTCGGTCAGTTCCCAAAATTCCCCGGATAATGCTTAAGGCTGCCTACTCGCCTTATCGTCTGGAATTCAATTTTCAGGCGCTGACATCGCGTGGGGCTCTGCCTCATAAGGACACCTATTATATAAAGGTGTGGGACGAAAGCATTCCGGAGCGTTTCGGCATAGGGGAGTGCGCCTTGTTCAAGGGGTTAAGCAGCGATGACCGTCCGAACTATGAAGAGACGCTGAACAGATTATGTGGGAGCATAAATCATGGCGAGCAATGTGATATATCGCAATGGTCTTCCATACGTTTCGGACTGGAAACGGCGTTGCTGGACTTTGAGAACGGTTGCAGACGTCAGCCTTTCCCGTCTGAGTTTACAGAGGGTAAAGGATGTGTGGATATTAACGGTCTGGTGTGGATGGGGACTCTCGAGCAGATGAAAGAGAGAGCTGAACAGAAAATCCGCGAAGGGTTCCGTTGCATAAAATTCAAAATCGGAGGGACTGACTTCAATAAGGAGTTACAGTTACTGGATACAATACGTCTCCAGCATGGTCCGGACGAACTTGAGATACGAGTGGATGCCAATGGCGCCTTTAAGCCGGACGAAGCTCTCGAAAAGCTGAAACGTCTCTCTGTGCTTGACATTCACTCTATCGAGCAGCCCATAGCCGCTGGTCAGTGGGAAGCGATGTCGTTTCTATGCGAAAATTCACCTATTGCCATAGCGCTCGATGAGGAGCTTATCGGTATAAATACTCCGGAAGAGATGCATAAGATGCTGTTTTATATCCATCCGGCATATATAATCTTGAAGCCGGCACTGTGCGGCGGTTTTTCAGGGGCTACTGACTGGATAAACAACGCGGAGTCAAAGGGCATTGGCTGGTGGGTGACATCGGCATTGGAATCGAATATCGGTCTCAATGCGATAGCGCAGTGGACTGCCGCCATGAATGTGAAGATACCACAAGGACTTGGTACAGGAGCGCTGTTCACCAACAATTTCGATTCGCAGCTCACACTTGAAGCCGATAAAATGACATTTAATACCGCAAAAACATGGGAAATACCTCAACTTCAGTGGATTATTCCAGAATAACGGGATTGACGCCTGAGGCGGAGGACTTTTTAGCAGAGTGGAGAAATGAACGCGAGTACATAAACGCTCATACTTCCGGGTCTACAGGTGTTCCCAAAGAGGTTCATCTGCTCAAACGCGATATGTATGCTTCAGCAAGAGCCACGAACCGTTTTTTCGGAGTAAACTGCAACAGCACTCTATCGCTTCCACTAAGTGCCGATTATATAGCCGGAAAGATGATGATAGTGCGTGCACTTATTGCCGGGTGTAGACTCATTATCGAAAAGCCGTCGCTTAATCCTCTCTCTCAGCACGAATCCGGAACGCACATTGATCTCACTGCCATAGTTCCATCACAGCTGTCTGGCCTGCTTGAAAATGCTTCTTTGCTTCCGGATTTGGGAGCGGTTATCATCGGAGGAGCTCCGCTTACGGAATGTCAGGAGCGGATGATAGTGAAGTCGGGGATAAATGCATACGCTACATACGGCATGACGGAAACTTGCTCTCATGTTGCGCTGCGACGCATCGGCAAAGAGAATTATTTCACAGCGATGCCTGACATTAGATTTGAAACCGACAGCAGGGGATGCCTTATTATAAATGCGCCTAAATTTTCTTTTTCGCAGCTTGTGACTAATGATTGCGTGGAACTACTGGACCCGACGCATTTTCGCTGGCTCGGCAGGGCTGACAATGTCATAAATACGGGGGCCATCAAGGTTTTTGCAGAAACTCTTGAAAAGCGGCTTGCGCCATTTTCGCAGAACCATACCTTTTATATACACGGCAGACAAAGCGAGCGCTGGGGTGAGGAAATTGTAATGACAGTTGAAAGTGCCGGAACTTTTGACCGTGAACGGTTCATGATAGAGGCATCGGCTGCAGTCGGGCATCGGCTGCTTCCCAAAGAAATCTTTGAAGTCAATGAAATTCCGAGGACATCCTCCGGCAAAATCATTCGCAGCAGTCACAATGGATGCGATGGCTTGGGGAATGACATTCGGTGATGTTTTTGTCGACAATAAGATGCCGGTTTGCCATTTGGGCGAAGCGGGTCATCTCATGGCTCACCAATATTATAGTAGTATGCGGCGCCACAGCAGCAACGATATCGTACACCCGGTTCTCAAAATCCCTGTCGATATAGCTCAAAGGTTCGTCAAGAATAAGCACATCGTGGGGGGCGATTAGAGCCCTGCCGAGGAGAGTGCGCTGTAATTGCCCTCCGCTCAAAGCACCGATAGGGGAGTCTGCCTTTGATTCGAGGCAAACAGTAGTAAGCATTCTTTCTGTCAGCTCACTGACTTCCTGCTTGTCAATATTCTTTAGTTGCATCAGCCCTGACCTGATAACTTCGCGCACAGTCAGAGGAAATCGCGAATCAATACTGTTTTTCTGGGGCAAATAACCGATTGAAAGCTGTTTGACCACATCACCTCCGCTATAATACTTTACTTGTCCAGATGTGGGGGCGACAAGTTTGAGGATAATGCGTAGCAAAGTTGTTTTTCCGCCTCCGTTGGGACCAGTTATCGCAAGAAAATCGCCGCTGTTTACCGCCAGATTGATGTCAGAGAGGATAGTTCTTCCCTCCCTTACCATATTTATCCCTTTGAGACATATAATTTCACTCATTGCGCTGTCAGTGAATCCGTAAGAGAATCTGTTATCTTTTCCATTTCCGCCATCCAGTCATAATCAAGCGAATGAAGCACAACCTTACGGGCACCGGTGGCTTCAATAATCTGCAAGTTTTGTGCGCCATCCATCTGTGGCTGCACAAAAAATACTTTCGGTCTTTTTGAAGCGGCCAGACTGATTTTATGCTGCATGGCTTTGAGTGTGGTTTCTTTGTTTTCCGCGCCTATAGCTATCTGCTCAAGCCCGTAATCGCGGGCGAAATAGCTTAGAGAGGGGTGCCACACAAGTACCGGCTCGCCCTTTAGTGGAGCAAGACGATTGGTAAAGGAGTTGTCAAGTGAATCGAGTCTGACAATAAGTCTCTGAAAATTGGTATTGTAATAATCTGCATTGGCGCTGTCTATTTGGATAACCGCGTCAGTCATGTTCTGCGCAATTATTCTTACATTTTTCACTGAAGACCATGTGTGCGGGTCGAATTCCGGTTCTTCTCCATCGTGTGTGTGGCCATGTGTACCGGCAATGAGATTTATTCCACGTGAAGTGTCAACTATCTTTATATCTTTGTTTGAGTCAGCAATCCGTTCTGTCAGAGATTGCTCCCATGGCAGATGTCCGACCAGCATATATGCTTCGGCGTCTGATGCCTGACGGAGCGCCGATACCGGAGGATCAAAATTTTCGGGATTCGCCTCTGAAGGCATAAGGCTTACCACAGTCATCCTGTCACCGACAATCTGCTCCAAAATCCACTTTTGCGGATCAATACTCACGCAAACGAGAGGTTGAGCTTCATCATGGTTATTATTTATGCAAGCAGCGAGAATCAGCGATAGTGCTGCCGGTATAATAAACTTATTACTTTTTGCCATAGACTATGGTGTGTAAGTTGTTTTTCACCTCTTCAAGGGAGACTTCATGAGATGTGCCCATGAGCACGAGTTCTACTTCCGGAAGCCCTTCGGCGTATGGAGGTTGGATGTATTTGAAATCGTAAAAAGGTATAAACCCGTTTCTTTCATAAAACTTAATGCGACGCTGTGCCATATTTCCAAGCGCGGGCGGTTCCACTTCAAGGAATACCGGTTTACCGGCCTGACGGCAAAAACGCCTGAGAGCTTTTCCACCGATTCCACCGCCACGCCCGGACGGATGCATGGCAAAGTGCTCGATATACACAAAATCGCCAAAATCCCATGAGGTGATAAATCCGGCGGTCTTGCCTTTTAAGAGTATGAGTGTGAGGCTGAATGGTGAGCCTATAGTGTCAAGTTTGTCAATAATGTCGTGCCACGGACGTCTTTCCTCCGGAGGAAAAGAATCCATGTATATATTATGGACAGTGTCAATCTGCCCGCTCATTATGCATGCTCCAAGGCAGGGATGCTTTCGGGTGTAATAAATGCATACTGCACCAGCAACAATCGCACCGGCAGCATCTGCGGCAAAATCCCATATATCCGCACTTCTGCCAAGATTCATAGCACCTTGCAGCAGCTCTACTGCGCCTCCGAAAATAATGGATGCGACAATCCCCACAAAGGCACATAACCAGCCGGAACGGCCGCTTTTACGCCACAAGTCGAGAAATACAGCCGCCGCAAACGCTCCGAAAATAATGAAATGAGCTACTTTATCGGCATGAGGGAACAGCTTGATGTCTGTTTCCGGCAATGGTCTTGGCACAAGAGTGAGCCAGCATATTGTCAATCCTGTGATAAGGATGAAAATATATGGCGGGAACTTGGATAGTATTTTGTCGGTAATCTTCATTGGCTACAAAATTACGGAAAAAGAGCGACAATGCCACAACATTGTCACAACTTGCCTCACTTATGCAAAAATAGCCTTGAGAACTCACAAAAAAGGCGTAACTTTGCATACTTAAAGAATTGCAGAATGAATTCAGAAAATATAGAAGTGTGTGGCGGGACACGTATTGCATACAGCGTCAGCGGCAAAGGTGCTCCACTGATACTGATGCACGGGTGGGGGTGTAACTCTACCACGGTTGCATCTATCGCTGCCGTTGCATCTGAGACGCACACAGTCTACAATATAGATTTTCCCGGATTCGGAGCGAGTGAAGAGCCTTCTGAAGTATGGGGAGTTGAACAATATACCAAAGCTATTGAAGAATTTGCCGTAAAGCTTGGTATTTCCAATCCGGTGCTTATAGGGCACTCATTCGGTGGTAGAGTCGGAATACTTTTTGCAAGCCGAAACAAAGTGGAAAAGCTTGTTCTTGTGGATGCCGCTGGCGTAAAACCCAGGCGAGGCCTGAAGTATTATGCCAAGGTGTGGAGCTTTAAAGCGACAAAACGACTAATGAGGCTTGTTTACGGCAAAGACGGTGCTGAAGCACGCATTGAAAAAGCAAGATCAAAACGCGGCAGCGCCGATTATGCCGCTGCCAGCCCCAAAATGAGGATGATACTCAGTAAGGTTGTAAACGAGGACTTACGCTCTGTAATGCCTTCTGTCAAAGCACCCACGCTGTTGATATGGGGAGAAAATGACACCGCCACACCGATGCGCGATGCCCGGATAATGGAACAGCTTATCCCCGATGCCGGTATAGTATCGTTCGCCGGATGCGGTCATTATAGTTTTTTGGATAATCCTGTCGGTTTTGCGGCAGTGTTACGCAGTTTTTTGAA
Source organism: Paramuribaculum sp. (assembly GCA_029052015.1). Classification (GTDB taxonomy): domain Bacteria; phylum Bacteroidota; class Bacteroidia; order Bacteroidales; family Muribaculaceae; genus Paramuribaculum. The sequence continues at coordinate 20,427 of JAIDJW010000125.1, forward strand.
ATCATAATCAGGAATAATTGTCATGACCCTTATTTTTATTATATACCTTATCGTGATGTGTCTTGCTGCATGCACACTGGCATCAGAGCTTAAACGCGACCTTATGATGATGCAGCAGAATTCCTATCGTATCGACCGCTACCGTCGCTGGCTCGGCAGCAGCGGTGATAGCACATCCTGGGCTCGTCTGAGCGGTATGTGCGTATTTTTTGCCGCGATGGCAACATTTTCGGCCCCAGACTGGGCGATGGGCATAATTGCGGCATGGGCTGGCGGTAATCTTTATTATCTTACTTCACGTAAGTATAAAAAGCCGTTGGTGTGGACTCCGAGAACCAAGCGCATTTTCAGCGTGGCATGGATTTTGAGCATAATTGTCGTGAGTCTGGCAGTTGTTTTTTATGGTAATGACGCACTTTCGCGTTGCTTTGCCGGAAGTGTAGCTCTGACAGGACTGTATTGTATGAGCCACTTTATAATCATCGCTTCGGTGTGGCTTCTGACACCGGTGGAGAAGAGTATCAACAATGGCTATTACCGTGATGCCGAAAGAATACTAAAATCCATGCCGGGACTTAAAATCATAGGGATAACTGGCAGCTACGGTAAGACGAGTACCAAGCATTATCTTCACCGTATTCTAAGTGAGTGTTTCCAGACAACCATGACTCCAGGCAGCTTTAATACCACACTCGGTGTTATACGCACGGTACGCGAGCATCTCAAGCCATACGATCAGGTCTTTATCGTGGAGATGGGAGCCAAGCAGCCCGGTGACATCAAAGAGATATGCGATCTTGTACATCCACAGATAGGAATCGTGACCGCAGTAGGGGAGCAACATCTGGAATCATTCAAAACAGTGGAAAATGTTCAGCGTACAAAATTTGAACTTGTAGACTCACTGCCTGCCGATGGTCTTGCTATCGTCAATAATGATTTTCCCAAGATTGCGGACCGCTCGGTTGATAATGTGGATTGTATCAGATATACTGTAGGCGAAGATGACAGGGCATCAGCATGGAGAGCCACAGATATAGAATACACAGAGAAGGGCACATCCTTCACCGTCATCGGTCCGGATACCAATATTCGCCTTACAACACGGCTCGTAGGAGAGTGCAATATCTCCAATCTGCTTGCCTGCATAATCGTTGCAGTGAAACTAGGCGTTCCGGTCGAGAAAATAAGATATGCCGTTAGCAGAATAGAACAGGTTGAGCATCGCCTGAACCTGAAGCAGACCCCCGCTGGCATAACCATCATAGACGATGCATTCAATTCCAATCCCACCGGTTCGGCCATGGCGCTTGATGTGCTCAGCCGTATGAAGGGTGGCAAAAGAATTGTGATAACTCCCGGAATGATAGAACTTGGCGACAGAACCGAGACACTCAACCGCGAATTCGGACTTAAGATGGCAAGTTGCGCCGATATAGCGATAGTTGTAGGTCATTACAACCGTGACGCAATTGTAGGAGGTCTGAAAGAAGGGGCAATGCCGGAAGATGCCATTGTTATAGCCGACAGTTTTGCGCATGCCCAGCAGCTTTTGCAGGGTATAGTCAAAGCCGGTGACACTGTTTTGTACGAGAACGATTTACCCGACACATTCAAATAAAAATAACCAACATAGATATTTCGTAATTAAAGTTATGAAAACCAACATAGGAGTTTTTTTCGGAGGACGCTCGACCGAGCATGAGATTTCAGTAATATCAGCCTCCCAGGCCATGCATGCCATAGACCGTGAACACTATGACGTGACACCTATATATATATCTAAAGAGGGACACTGGTACACCGGTGACGCACTATTTGAAGTTTCCAATTATCGAGACATCCCTTCATTGCTCAAACAGTGTGAGGAAGTGTATATGCGTCCTGTTTTCGATGATTATAACCTTTATAAGGTCAACAAAAGCATTTTCGGCAGTAATATTGCCGGAAAGCTTGACGTGGTGATTCCTGTGCTACACGGTTCAAACGGAGAGGACGGCACATTCGAAGGCATTATTGAATCTATCGGTATTCCATACGCAGGTTGCGATGTGCTGTCTTCGGCAAACGGCATGGACAAAATCACAATGAAGATGATACTCGCAAGCTGCGATATTCCCGTGGTCGATTTTGTATGGTTCACCGACAAAGAGTGGTTCAGCCGTCACGACGAGCTTATAGCCAAAATAGAGAGCACGCTCGGTTATCCGGTGATTGTAAAGCCAGCGAACTTGGGCTCAAGTGTTGGCATAGGACGTGCCGCCGACAGGAGGCGTCTTGAAGAGTGCGTGGAGGATGCCACCCGCTATTCAAACCGTATCATCGTGGAACACATGGTGGATAATCTGAAGGAAATCAATTGCTCGGTGCTTGGCGACTGCGATGATTATCAGACTTCGGTGTGCGAGGAGCCTATAAAAAGCGGAGACATCCTTTCGTATGAGGACAAATATATGGGTGGAACCAAGGGAGCCAAAGGTATGCAGGCATCTCAGAAGAGAATCCCTGCCGACCTGTCTGAGGAGATGAGCAAACAGATTCGTTTCCTTGCCGGCGAAACATTCAGGGTGCTTTCCTGCCATGGAGTTTCACGAGTGGATGTGATTGTTGACGCTGATACCGACAAAATCTATGTCAACGAGATAAACACAATCCCGGGTTCGCTATCATTCTACCTATGGGAAGCCACTGGCATATCCTTCAGTGAGCTGATGGACCGCCTTGTTGCTTTGGCACTCAAGCGCAAGCGTGAGAGAGCGAATAAAACCGTGACATATTCGCGCAACATATTCAGCATGGGCGGCGGTGGAGTAAAAGGTTGCAAAGGCAAATTGAAATAATGGGACCGAGAACAAAGGGCTATTTGATTGGTGCGGCGGCCGCTGCCACATACGGACTGAATCCTTTGTTCGCCCTGCCGCTGTATGGCGCCGGGATGACAGCTGACTCAGTACTTTTCTTCAGGTATCTGATGGCGATTCCGCTGTTGGCTGTCATGATAAAGATGCGTGGACGCAGTTTCGGTGTGAGCGGCAAACAGATTGCCGTGCTCGCTGTGCTCGGCGTACTTCTTGCCATTTCGTCGCTGACTCTGTTCCTTTCATATACATATATGGATGCGGGCATCGCGAGCACAATGCTTTTTGTCTACCCGATAATGGTCGCAGTAATAATGGCTGGAGTTTTCAGAGAAAAAGTATCAGCGATAACTGTTTTGTGCATAGCTATGGCCTTGTCGGGTATCGGGTTTTTGTACAAGAATTCAGATGGAGCGACATTAAGCTTTGTCGGTACGATGCTTGTAATGGCATCAGCTCTGAGCTATGCGATTTATATTGTTGCCGTAAATAAAACATCTATAAGGCAGGTGCCGACCCTCGTCGTGACATTTTATATGTTGCTGTTCGGAGTGGTACTATTCGCCGTGCGTCTTGTTGCTGCCGGTTCAATACCTATGCCCGACAGCGCACACTGGCATCTGTGGGGATGCGTGCTTGGGCTCGCGGTGTTTCCCACTGTGGTATCTTTTGTATGCACCACAGCGGCCATCAAATATATCGGATCGACTCCTACTGCGATTCTCGGAGCGCTTGAGCCAATGACAGCCGTATTGATAGGAGTATGCGTGTTCGGAGAGACTCTGACACTTCGCGACATTGTCGGTTTGCTCATGATTTTGTGTGCGGTCACAGCTGTAATCGCCGCACCTAAGATGGGCTACAGGCTAAACTATATCCGCAGAATGTTTCCCCGGATAAAAAGAAAATAAAACAGAATAATATATGGGATGTTTTAGCAAATTCTTCAACAAAGAGAAAAAAGCGACGCTTGACCGCGGACTTTCTGCAACCAAGCAGGGGGTTCTGTCCAAAATAGCACGTGCCATAGCAGGTAAAAAAAAGGTCGATGATGATTTTCTTGATGACCTCGAAGAGATTTTGATTACCTCCGATGTGGGTGTTGATACGACGCTTGCCATAATAGACAGGCTTAATGCCCGAGTGAAACGTGATGGCTATGTTGGTACTGATGAGTTGAACTCGCTACTTGCCGAAGAGACTCAGGCGCTACTGGCAGATAGCGATGACAGCGTGTCCGCTCCAGACTTCACTCTGCCTGAAGGCCATCGCCGTCCTTACGTCATAATGGTGGTGGGAGTGAATGGTGCGGGAAAAACAACAACCATAGGCAAGCTCGCGTCTCAGTACCGCAACGCCGGCTATAAGGTCATGCTCGGGGCGGCTGATACATTTCGTGCTGCAGCGATTGAGCAGCTTGAAGAGTGGGCTAAGAGAGCGGATGTGCCTATCGTAAAGCAGAAAATAGGGGCTGACCCCGCTTCGGTGGCGTTTGACACTCTGAAAAGCGCTACCGCAAAGGGAGACATAGATGTTGTTATCATAGACACAGCAGGGCGTCTGCATAATAAGAAAGCATTGATGGACGAGCTAACGAAAATCCGCAATGTGATGTCTAAGGTTGTGCCTGACACTCCTGACGAGGTGCTATTGGTGCTTGACGGCAGCACGGGTCAGAATGCTTATGAGCAGGCACGCCAGTTTGCGGCAGCGACAAAGGTGACCGGACTTGTTATAACTAAACTTGACGGCACTGCCAAAGGTGGAGTAGTTATCGGCATAAGTCACGCCATGAGTATTCCCGTGCGGTATATCGGTCTCGGAGAGGGAATAGATGATCTTCAGGTATTCCGTAAGGACGAGTTTGTTAAATCACTCTTCGGTCAGGACTGATGAATCGGAAGAAAGTCGATATCATAACATTAGGCTGCTCTAAGAATCTGGTTGATTCGGAAAGGCTGATGAAAATGCTTTCCGATGCAGGGCTTGAAACTCGCCATGAACCGGAGACCACAGCATCAGGCGATATTGTGATTATAAACACCTGCGGATTTATAGGTGATGCCAAAGAGGAGTCTATAAATACCATACTCAGCTATGTTGACAAAAAAACACATGGCAAGATTGATTCGCTTTATGTCATGGGGTGCCTGTCACAACGCTATCGTAACGAGCTGCCTCCTGAGATACCGGAAGTTGACGGTTGGTTTGGTAAGACAGACTGGAGCGGCATAGTTAAAGAACTGGTTAAGAAACATCCGGCTACCGCGCCGTACGACAGGATTATAACTACTCCGCGACATCATGCGTATCTTAAAATTGCCGAAGGATGCGACAGATTTTGCGCTTTTTGTGCAATACCGCTGATTACCGGGCGTTATCATTCACGGTCGATAGAGGAGATAGAGAGCGAGGTGAAGCTTCTGACCGAGCGCGGTGTGAAGGAATTCAACATAATAGCGCAGGACCTGTCCGCTTATGGCAAAGACCTTGCATCCGGCAAAAGTCAGCTTGCTGAACTCTTGAAGCGGCTTTCTGACATAAGCGGTGTTGAATGGCTTAGGCTTCACTATGCATATCCCGCTGATTTCCCTTACGACATATTACCTGTGATGGCAGAGCGTGAAAACGTGTGTTCTTATCTGGACATCGCGCTCCAGCATATAAGTGATCCGGTGCTAAAGGCAATGAGACGCCATGTCGGCAAAAAAGAAACGTTGGAGTTGCTGGCAAGAGTACGCAGCGAAGTACCGGATATACATATACGCACAACCCTCATGACCGGATTTCCGGGTGAGGGGGAGAAAGAGTTTGAGGAGCTCATGGAATTTGTGAGGACCCAGCGTTTTGAGCGTATGGGAGCTTTTGCCTATTGCGAGGAAGAGGGTACACACGCAGCTAAATATCTTGAAGATAGTGTGCCACAAAATGTAAAGCAATCCAGACTTGACCGGCTAATGGCGCTGCAGGAAGAAATATCTCTTGACATTCAGCAAACTAAAGTCGGCAAAACGTTCAAGGTCATCATCGACAAGGAAGAGGGTGAACATTTTGTCGGAAGAACGCAATGGGACTCTCCGGAGGTAGACCCCGAGGTGCTTGTCGCTAAAGCTCCAGGAATTAGGAGAGGGGAGTTCTATAACGTAAAAATCACTGAAGCAATGCCTTTTGAGCTAATTGGTGGACTGGAATGAATAGCAATCTTTTCTCTGAAGCTCAGACAAAGGCAGTGTCACATTGTCTAAGGCAAAAGATACCGTTTGCATTGTGGTTTGAACCGGGAACAAATGTCGGTCATTTTTTTGCCGCCAAGAGCACAGACCTAACAGATGTCAGACTTTTTTGCGCAAAAGAATCCCGGGATTCTTTTGCCGTCAGCTTGTTCGCGCATTCAAATGAATGCCTAATCATCAAGAGTGAGTATGATGAGACATCGGTAATATCTTTAGCATCCTCACAGAATAAGGAACGGAAAGAGGATATCAGCACGTTGCTGTCCGTGCCCTACGACACCTATTCCGAATATGTAGGAGAAACGATATCGTGTCTGAAAAAAAACGGAGGAAAGCTTGTGCTCGGCAGAGTCATTACAAAAGGCGGAGGAGACCCGGTGAAGGTTGCCGAACTTTACTTCTGTGAGTTTCCGCAGACATTCCGATACATATATTACACTCCACAAACCGGGGTGTGGCTTGGCGCGACTCCTGAAATTCTGATGGAGTATGATTTCGGAAAACTTTGTGCACAGTCAATGTCACTTGCCGGAACCAGAACCGCAGGATGCGCTGATGGGTGGGATAAGAAGAACAGTGATGAACATGATTTTGTTACACGCCATATACAGAAAGTATTTGAGAAATACGGAAAGAATGTGTATATAAGCCCACGCAGTTCGCTCAAGTTCGGTGAAATCGAGCATTTATGTGAAATTATATCTGCAACCGATGTAACTAATCCTGGGGCAGTCATTGCAGCACTTTCTCCTACTCCCGCTGTGTGTGGCACTATGCCAGACTCTGCTGAAATCATCGCTGAGCTCGAACCGTTTGACAGAGAATGCTACGGAGGATGGCTTGGCATAAAAAGAGAAAACAGTCTTCGCACTTTTGTGAACTTAAGGTGTGCGAAAGCTATAGAGAAAGACGGCAAGGGATATGAATATCTTGTTTTCGCCGGGGGCGGAATAACAGCCGATTCTGTTGTAGGACAGGAATGGGAAGAAACCCGCAAAAAGTCAGAGCCGCTCCTGAAATGCATTGATAAAACACATTATGAAGAATACCGATAAAGAAAAAAAGGGACACGCCGCGCTGATTGTCATTATTGCCGTTGCAATTGTGGCAGGAGTGTCACTGTTACCGCTTGAAAAGCTGTCAGACGGCATTGTCGGCGATTTCAGTCTGGTGTCCGATATAATTCATGATTCTCTCAAAACAGAAGTCGAAGATGAAGACCCGAAAGTAGAGATAGATCCGGAGCTGGCACAAATGATGAAAGCCGATACTGTTGCTTCCGGCAATATCGTAATGTCAGACAGTGTGTCGGAATGTATCCCGGACAGCATTCCGCCAGCAGTAATTGTGGAGCGTACTGAATCGGGAATATTGCCAATCGAGGATTACACCACTGATGGCAAAGGAGCCTATAGGCTCAGGCAGGCAATAGCTTCTGGACGTTTTGCCAGAATTGCGATTGTCGGTGACAGCTATATCGAGGGAGATATTTTCAGTCAGAATGTGCGCGAAAAACTTCAAAGTCTGTACGGAGGAGCTGGTGTCGGGTATGTCAATATGTATTCGGAGTTTCCGGGGTTCAGAAGATCTGTGAAGCAGAGCGGAAAAGGTTGGACTGCACATATTGCCGGCAAAAAAGGGACATCAAGAGAGTATCTTGGTCTTAGTGAGAGTTATTTTACTGTGGAAGGAAACGCCTGGTCACAATATAAGGGGACTCAGTCACTTGCCCACCTGAGCGAGTGGGATGTCTCACGTTTTCTTTTCGTAGCGTCTGCTTCAGCCAATATCACTGCAAGCATTAACGGTGTCGCCACTGCCTATCCCGTGTCGGCATCTGACTCCGTGCAGGAAATAAGAATTGTAACTCCTGCCACCTCTGATTTTAAGGTAAGTGTGAATTCATCAGCGGTAAAGGGACTCGGTGTATGGCTTGATTCCTCAGCGGGTGTGGGAGTAGACTGTATGTCCTCTCGAGGTTTTTCCGGTCTGACTCTGGCCAGCATCAGTGAGGAACTATGCTCACAGATGCGAGCCTTTGTGAATTATGACCTCATAATTCTTGAGTTCGGAATCAACGCAATGGCTCCGAATCAGAAAAAATTCACTGTTTATTCCTCAAAAATGGCGGAAGTGGTGGAGCACGTCAGAAAATGCTATCCGGAATCCGATATTCTGCTTATGGGCATTGGAGACAGAGGACAGAAAAGGAGCGGTGTTGTGAAATCCATGAATTCTGTTCCATATATGATTGATGCTCAACGCCAGACTGCAAGAAAAACAAGATGTCTATTCTGGGATACACGAGCGGCAATGGGAGGTGAGGATGCCATTGTTGACTGGGCAAATAGCGGCAGAGCCAACAAAGATTATATTCATCTTACCCACAAAGGAGGTGAAGTGCTTGCGGAAGAATTTGTCAATGCCCTAAAACTACAGCTGCAATGAATGGACGACTGATAATGTCACTGCTTGCGGCTATATATTCGGTGGGCGTTTTAGCTCAATCGGCAGACACCACAGATATGGATATTCGTGAGAATCCCATTATTCTTTTCGACAATGGGAATATCGACGAAGAAAGTGTGCCTACATACATCAACCGCAAAGCTAATCATATTACTTACAACGGCGCTGACTGGAGCGCGCTTAGAGAGGCGATTGCCAATTCTTCACAATCACCGGTATCCGTTATACATATTGGCGATAGTCACATTCAGGCAGAAATCGGCACATCGGTTATCAGAGAAATGCTCCAGCTCGATTTTGGCAACGGGGGCAGGGGACTCCTCTCACCACTAAGACTTTCAGGCACAAATCAACCGCATGACTACGGATTTGAAAGCGGAAGTTCTTGGAGCATCGAGAAGATAATGAAAGCACCCTGGACCAATCTCATGGGATTTAACGGCACTTCGCTGACATTGAGAGGCAATCGCGGAAACATACGGTTGTCTACAGCCGAAAATGACGAAAGCTATAATCCGTTCAGTTCCGTAAATATATTTTATACCGGAAATCTTGTGGTGACCGGAGTAAGCGATGAATACGGAATGCCGCTTGAATATTCGGTGAGCCACCAGAACGGTGTAGCGCAGATACAACTGGCGAAACCAATCAGCAAGATTGACATATCTTTGGAAAGCAAGGGCTCTCTCACAATTTTTTGTGCGTCTGTCTCCAACAATCGTCCGGGAATCATATATCATGCCATAGGCAACAATGGAGCTACTTACGCAACATACAACCGTATCGGCACGACAGCACAAGGTATATCTCATCTGAAACCGAATCTTGTTATCATATCCTTGGGCACCAATGAGGCATTCGGCAAGCTAGATCTTATGTCTTTTCGCAGTAGCATGGACAGACTGATAAAATCAGTGATGGAACACAATCCGCAGTCCGAAATACTTCTTGTCACACCCATGGAATGTGAAAGGAGTAGTGTGTACAGAGTTGGACGCGGCAAACGTCGCAGAAGGGTACGTACATACGCGGTCAACCAAAATATCCTGCCTATTAGAAATGAGATTCTGAGATACGGACGCGAGAATCACATCGCGGTTTACGACTGGTATTCGGTTGCAGGTGGCGCCGGTGCATCAGGCCGGTGGTTTAATGACAAGCTTTTCGGAGGCGACCGGATACATCACACCGCATCAGGCTACAGGCTTGGCGGTAAATTGCTTTACGAGGCATTGATAAAGGCACTAACTGAGAAATAAATGAATCAAATGGCATTAGACAACATATTACATATATTTGACAGCTTTGACACTGAAAAAATATTGAAGGTGCTCCAGCATGATGCTGCCAATCCTTTGCTCTTTAACACCGGTCTTTTCCTGTTGTTGTTTACAGGATTCATCGTCATCTACAGGATTCTGAGAAAATGCAGGTGGCTGAAACTTGTATTTGTAATATTGTTCTCGCTCTATTTTTACTATAAATCGTCGGCAGAATATTGTTTTATTCTTATTGGAGTTTGTGTGAGCGACTATGTGCTGGGCATTCTTCTCGGACGTGCGTCCCGAAACTGGATACGGAGATTAATCGTGGGAATCAATGTTGTAATAAACGTTGGAATGCTCGTGTATTTTAAATATTTTAATCTGTTGATTGAAACAGTCTCTTCTTTTGGATATATCAAATTTGACCCTCTTGATATTGTTCTGCCGGCAGGTATATCTTTCTTTACATTCAGGTCTATAAGTTATATTGTGGATATATACCGGCGTGAAATTGAGCCTTGCACCGATTTTCTCGCATATACTTTCTATCTCACATTCTTCCCTCCGCTGCTCGCAGGTCCTGTTGTCAGAGCTAAGGATATGCTGCCACAGGTGAAAATGAATCCGGTTGCGTCAAGAGCAATGGTGAGCGAAGGGCTTTTTCTCATCATGGCCGGGCTGGTGAAAAAGGTGATAGTCGCAGACTATATCAGCCAGAATTTTGTGGACCGAGTGTTTGACAACCCTTCACTCTATAGCGGATTTGAGAATCTACTCGGCATATATGGATTTGCGATACAGTTATACTGCGATTTTTCGGGCTATAGCGACATGGCGATAGGCATCGCGCTTTTGCTTGGGTATCGGTTTCTGGATAATTTCCGGTCTCCGTTCAAGTCGCAGAGCCCTACAGAGTTCTGGCGCAGATGGCACATATCTCTTTCATCCTGGCTGAGAGACTATGTTTATATCCCTCTGGGAGGAAACCGCTGCTCTCGCACACGAAGAAATTTCAATCAGATGAACACCATGCTTATAGGCGGTCTATGGCATGGTGCATCGTGGATGTACCTGATATGGGGAGGTTTGCAGGGGCTATTCCTTATCGGACATAAAGAGATTAAAGGTAAGATTAATCCGGCAGGGGAGAAAAGACAGGTGAGCCGATGGAGAGCAGTAGGAAATATATTCCTGACATTCAATCTGATTGCATTCAGCTTCGTGTTTTTCAGGGCACGGTCGCTTGAGGCTGTACTAGACATGGGCACTCAGATATTCAATGATTTCCATATCTCTGTAGCACCCCAGTTTATCGAAGGATATCTGCTCATCGTCATTGCTATGGCTGCTGCATATCTGCTGCATTTTGCTCCGGAGAAATGGACGGCAAAGCTAAAGAGCGTCTATGGCGCTATGCCGCTGGTGATTCAGGCGATTGTGTTGGCGATAATTATCCTTATCGTAATTCAGGTCAGAGGCAGCGATATTGTGCCCTTTATCTATCTCCAGTACTAAAAGTCAGATTTCCACGCGACAATGTTGTTGACAGAGGATGCTTTCACATCAATAATGCGCTGATTAGACGAGCCTCGAAAAAGCAACGATGTGTCCCTTTTATCCAGAATAAAGGGGCCGTCGACTACAACATCTATATATTCAAGGACTGCGCTCTGAAGCGGCATTTTCAGAAGTTCTTCATATAGAAATCCGGTGTATAACCATATACTCAGTCCTTTGGATTTGATTTTGCGGCACAACTCAACAAGTTCTCCGGCCTGATACATCGGATCGCCGCCACTGAGACTCACATCCATGTCGTTGCGGTCAACCACGGTGAGTATTTCATCAATACTCATTTCCTTTCCTGCCTCCATATCCCAGGACTGCGGATTGTGGCAACCCTCGCAATGATGAAGGCATCCGGCAAAATAAATGGAGGTCCGGAATCCCGGACCATCCACTGTTGTGCCGTCGATAATATCGATTACGCGCATATTATGATTTCATGTCTTATTTGTGCACGACTCTGTCATTGAGCTCTGCAAGTTTAGCATTATTCCAGCGATCGGTAGTGCCGACGAGATAACCGGTGATGCGCTGCAGGCAATCAATATCCTTGCTTCCGCATTTAGGGCAGGTGTCCAGATTTTCGCTTGCATCCTCGTAGCCGCAGCTCATGCAGCGGTTACGGTTGTGGTTTACCGAGCAGTAACCGATATTGTTCTTATCCATGAGGTCAACTATATCGGCAATCGCTTTAGGATTATGGGTGGCATCGCCGTCTATCTCCACATAGAATATATGACCTCCTCCGGTGAGTTCATGATAGGGTGCCTCAACCTCAGCCTTGTGCTTTGGCGAGCATTTATAGTATACCGGCACATGGTTTGAGTTAGTGTAATATATCTTGTCTGTTATGCCGGGGATTATACCGAACGTCTTGCGGTCTTTGGATGTGAACTTGCCGCTGAGGCCTTCGGCCGGGGTTGCGAGGACAGAGAAGTTATGACCATATTTCTCACAGTATTCGTTAACGCGGCTCCTCATGTGAGATACTATTTTCAAACCAAGCTTCTGTGCTTCGTCGTCTTCGCCATGATGCTTGCCGACAAGAGCTATCAGACATTCTGCCAAACCGATAAATCCTATGCCAAGGGTTCCCTGATTGATAACACTCTCGATAGTGTCGCCGTAGCTCAGATTCTCACAACCGTTCCATAGGCGTGACATCAGCAGGGGAAACTGCTTGGCGAGAGCGGTTTTCTGGAAGTTGAATCTGTCACAGAGCTGACGTGCTGTAATATCAAGCACATTGTCGAGTTTGCTCATGAATTTTTCAATACGCTCCTCTTTGTCTTTAATCATCATGCACTCGATTGCGATGCGCACGATATTGATAGTCGAGAAGCTCAGGTTGCCACGACCGATAGAAGTCTTTTCTCCGTAACGGTTCTCAAACACACGCGTACGGCATCCCATTGTCGCTACTTCGTATTTGTAACGTTCCGGATCATCAGCACGCCACTTTTCGTGGTGATTGAAAGTGGCATCAAGGTTTACGAAGTTTGGGAAAAACCTGCGGGCGGTAACTCTGCACGCAAGTTTGTATAGGTCATAGTTGCGGTCTTCCGGCAGGTAGCTAACACCTCTTTTCTTTTTCCATATTTGGATGGGGAATATGGCAGTAGCACCGTTGCCTACGCCGTCGTAGGTTGAATTCAGGAGTTCGCGTATCACGCAGCGTCCTTCGGCCGATGTATCTGTGCCGTAGTTTATAGAGCTGAATACCACCTGGTTGCCTCCCCGCGAATGGATGGTATTCATGTTGTGGATAAATGCCTCCATTGCCTGATGTACTCTTTCCACAGTACGGTTTACTGCATGCTGTACATATCTCTCATCACCGCTTAGACCTTCAAGCGTTTTTTTCTCATAATCTTCCAATTCTATATTATATAGGTGCGAAAGATTTTTCCCTTCAAATGATTCAAGCGTTTTTAGCTCTTCAATAAACGAGGAGCGTACAAACGGAGCGAGATAAAAATCGAAAGCCGGAATCGCTTGTCCGCCGTGCATCTCATTTTGTGCTGTTTCGAGAGATATGCAGGATATAATGCTTGCTGTCTCTATGCGCTTTGCCGGACGAGACTCACCATGACCGGCAGAAAAACCGAATTTGAGAATCTTGTCAAGCGGGTGCTGCACACAGGTGAGGCTCTTAGTAGGGTAGTAGTCCTTGTCATGAATATGCAGATAGCCGTTGCGCACCGCATCGCGTGCTTCCTGTGAAAGAAGATAGTCGTCGACAAAAGGTTTCGTTGTCTCACTCGCAAATTTCATCATCATTCCTGCGGGTGAGTCGGTGTTCATATTGGCATTTTCACGGGTTATCTCATTGTTTTTTGCCTCAATGATTTCAAGGAACATATCCCGAGTCTTGGCCCGCCGCGCAATACTGCGCTGGTCGCGATATGCGATATAGCGCTTAGCCACTTCCTTGCGGGGACTGTTCATGAGCTCGACTTCGACTCTGTCCTGAATCTCTTCCACGCTCATGCGCTCCTTGCCTGTGACGCCGATGCGGTCAGCTATTTTTTGTATGAGCGCCTCATCTTCACCGCGTTCAGTCTGAAGCATGGCCTTACGGATTGCCGCCTTAATCTTCTCTTCATTATAGCCGACAACTCTGCCGTCGCGCTTGACTACTATCTGAATCATTCTATTATGTATCGAGGGGTTTATGTTTTTTTGTACTGCAAAAATAGACAACGCCGCCGAATCTGGCAAGAATTACTCAGGAAATATTTGCGACAGTTTATGTTTTTGGAAAACTATTTGCGCTATCTAATTTTGTATAACCCTTAGTATTAACATGTTATAAAATATTTTGGAAAACTTCGCGGCATCAACAATTAGAAGACATTTTCAATAAAGTATATTATTGCGTGC
>JAIDJW010000126.1:0-1010 GCA_029052015.1 Paramuribaculum sp.
GGAATATACGGATAAGGAATATTGCCTTGAGGTTTGGGGCGACTGGGCCTGCTTCACACGTCCGGAACTCAAAGTCGAAAGAGTGAGCTACAGTGTCATCACTCCATCTGCTGCTCGTGCTATTTTTGAGGCGATATTATTCAAAAGATATGCCATGAGATGGCAAGTCACCAGAATTGAAGTGCTCAACCCAATTAAACTGACTAACATCAGACGCAATGAAGTCGGGGCTGTTGCCGGCAAGTCTCCGATATATATTGAAGACAAACGACAACAAAAAAATTCAATGATTCTGCGCGATGTGCGGTATCGTATCTACGCCAAGCTGATATATGTGCCTGTAAAAGACAGACCCAAAGAGGCGTTCGTCAGACACAAACCCGGCGATGATGAAAATCCCGTGAAATACTATCAGATGTTTGAACGCAGAGCATCTCAGGGACAATGCTTCACGCAACCGTACCTCGGCTGCCGTGAATTTGCTGCCAACTGGCGAATGATAGACACATCAGCAGATATCGTCTCTCCGCTTAAAGAAGACATAGACTTCGGCCTGATGCTCTATGATATGGATTTTGATGCAAATCCGCAGAAGCCTGAGGCCTTGTATTATAGAGCCGAAATGAAACAAGGCATCATTGTCGTGCCTGATAAGGAAAGTAAGGAGGTGCTGAGATGATTTTACGTGCATTATTCGATTACTACCATCGATGCGGTGAGCTACCGTCCTTTGGTATGGAACTCAAGGAAATAGGCTTCATAATAGTCATTGACAGGGATGGCAATTTTCTTCGGTTTGAAGACCGCCGTATAGACAAGAAATCTGCCCAGCAATTTCTTGTGAAGAAAAGCGTTGACCGTTCAAGCGCCCCTGTCGCGAACTACCTTTATGACAACAGCCAATATGTCTTTGGATACTCGGATAAAGGTGACTTCGAGAGTATGCGCAAGTATTTCGACTGCTTCAAAGCCAAAATAGAAAGCATCTGCGACGCGCTGCCTGACAACAG
>JAIDJW010000126.1:1020-2491 GCA_029052015.1 Paramuribaculum sp.
CGATATGAAAGCTGTCGCCGCCTTTTATCGCCACGAGCCGAAGCATCTTGTCGAGAGAATGAGCGCCGACCCTCTTTGGTCCGACATAACCAAGAATCTGAATAAGAAATATTCAGTATTCTCTTTCCTGATTGACGGCAACAAAGATGTGTTGGCTACCAAACAAGATCTGATTGTGCCGGACACTGACAAAAAACAGCCTAAAGAAGAGAAATTATGTCTCATAACCGGCAAAAGAGCGAATGTGGTTGAAGTGACTACTGCCACTATGATTCAAGGAAGGCAAGCAAAAGCAAAGCTCGTGGCGTTTCAGGTCAGCTCCGGATACGATTCATATGGAAAATCAAAGGGATACAATGCCCCTATATCTGAAGAAGCTGAATTCGCATACTCCACATCGCTTAATCATTTGCTTCGCACCGGATCACATAACAAGTTCACTATCGGCACGCGCACATATTTATTCTGGGCATCGTCCAACACCGAGGCTTCTATTATGACTGAAGATAGTGTATTTTCATTATTCGGACATACTGAGGAAGATAATCCCGAACGACGTATAGAATCTGTGCGGCAGACTTTCCAGTCAGTATACAACGGAAAGATTCCCGCCAACAGTGACGACAGGTTTTATATACTCGGCCTCGCGCCAAATTCTGCGAGAATAGCCGTTGTGTACTGGCTAGAAGCCCCGTTGCGAGAGTTCGCGAAACAAATAAGCCGCCACTTTACGGATATGGAAATCATAGATAGCCGACCAAACAAAAAGCCTTATATGGGACTGCACTCGATTCTCGGAGCGGTAACACTTGGAGGAAAATCCAGCGATGCCGCGCCAAATCTTCCGGATGCCGTGGCTAAAAGTATTTTCCAGGGTCTCCCCTATCCGGCCTCTCTGTTTCAAGCATGTATAAGGCGTGTTCGCGCGGAACAGAGTGTGAATATCGTACGTGCGGGAATCATCAAGGCATACCTTAACAGAATAAGCGATATAAATGACTATAAAAAACTGAATATTATGTTAGACAAGGAAAATCAGAATCCCGGATACCTCTGCGGGCGCCTGTTTGCGGTACTTGACAAAATCCAGGAAGACGCAAATGGCATACACACCATACGCGAACGGTATCTGAATTCTGCCTCTTCAACACCTGCGATGGTGTTTGCTTCCATCCTAAATCTGTCAGCCCACCATTTGGAAAAACTCTCCCAAGGCTCCCAGGTGTTTTTTGAAAAACTGAAACAGGAAATAATATCCGGTCTGGACTCCGAAGGATTTCCTGCTCATCTTGACCTTCAGGACCAGGGGCGCTTTTTCGTAGGCTATTATCATCAAAGACAAGATTTATTCACAGGAAGAAAAGAAGAAAGTAAGGAAGAATAACAATATAATAAACTAAAACGAAACATTATGTCAGAACTAAAAAACAGAATGGATTTCGTCTACATTTTCGATGTTCAGGACGGAAAT
>JAIDJW010000127.1:0-4176 GCA_029052015.1 Paramuribaculum sp.
ATACCCCTTTCCTCCTTGTCCCGTGGCGTGGCTCTGGTGATAAGAGACAGATGCAGCACACCGCGCTGCCGCAGCCTACCGCGAGCCAGAATGTGCGCCGCAGGCGCGGGTATAGCCCTGCGCCGTAGTTGTAGCCGAGTATCGGCTGCATGCCCTGGCAGATGCCTATCACCACCATCACCAGCAGCGATGTGTAGGTGGTGAATATTCCCGCCGCGGCTACTGCATTGTCGCTTCCGTAAGCATAGAGCGACCGGTTGACAATTATATTTATGGCGCTGCCGGCGAGATTGACAACACTCGGTGCGGCGCCGATGCCGATGATGCCGATAACTATCTTGCGCTGCAGCCTGAAGGTGCCGCGGCGAAAGCGCAGGGTGCTGCTCGGCTTGAAAAAATGCGCCATCACAAACACTGCCGATATTGTCATTGCTATGTCCGTGGCTATCGCCGCACCGGTTATGCCCATGTCAAGCACGAATATGAATATCGGGTCAAGAATGAGATTGCAGCCCGCGCCTAAAAACATGGCAAGCATTGCCTTGACCGGATAGCCGCTTGCGCGCATCACGTTGTTGAAGCTGAACGACACGTTCATCACCAGCATTCCCGGCATAATCCACACCATGAAGTTGCGGGCATAGGGCAGAGTGGCGGCGCTGGCGCCGAAAGCGCCGAGAATATCGTCGATAAATATGGCGAATACGGTGAGATAGAGAGTGGCGTTGAAGAGTATGAGCACCAGCGCGTTGCCGAGAACGGTCTCGGCTCCCCTCTGGTCATGCGCGCCGAGCATTATCGACACTCTCGCCGAGGCGCCGGCTCCGATGAGCACTCCCAGCGCGCTGCTCACATTCATCACCGGAAAAGTTATAGCGAGTCCGGCAATGGCCTCGGTGCCGACTCCCTGACCGATGAAGATGCGGTCGATGACATTGTAGAGCGACACCACAAGCATGCCGACGACTGCCGGGAGACTGTAGTCCCACAGCAGTCGGCCGATTTTGCCGGTGGCGAGTCTGTTGAGATTGCCCTGCACTCCGGGCTGATTGCTTTGCATAGTGCAAAGTTACTCAAAAAATCAGAGCTGGAGGCTGGCTAAGAATATTTCGTCGTTTTTTAAAACAACAGCGGTGATTTTGTCGTCATTGACGGTGAGTTTAAGAATCATTGCGTCAGTGTCAATGCGCTTCACCGGCTTGCCGTCCCACTTCCAGACTCCTATTTTAGTGGCTTCCTTTTCGTTTTTGGTGCCGCTGTACGGCGCATATACGAGCGAGTCGGTTGCACAAATTGAGGTAAAGCCGATGGGATACCCGTTTTTCAATTTACGGTTATTCCCGTCATCCTCATATTCTACGGGAAATACAATCTTGCTGAATGTCAGCGCGATACTGTTGCTATCGATTGAAAAGAATTCAAGAACTCCTCCCTGAACGGTTGCGTATGCGAGATGCTTGCCATCCGGAGCAAGGCTATATGTGCTTTGTAGATAAAGAGTCATTTCCGGATTTGCCTGAAGCTCTTGGGTCAGCATATCATATTGCCCTACGATGCTGTCACCTTCAATAATAACGAATGTTCTGCGATATTCCGAATCTTTTTTTTGTGGATATGCCAGGAGTGCCCTGTTCTCTGACAGCGACCAAGCGTTCCAGATACCTTTCAGCTCATCAGGAAAAGACTGTTCGCTATTAAAATTTCCGTCCAAGCCGTATTTCTTAATTTTTCTTGCAACATAATCGTAAAGGTCTATAGAGCGACCGTTGTCTGTTAACCTTATTGAGACAGCGTTGATACAATCTTTAGGACCTTGTCCGGCAATGATGATGTCGCCGGTTTCGGCACCGGTGGAAATATCATATTTGTGCACCCATTTCTCAGAAAAAAGTCCGAGAACGTCAATCGAATTGCTGTCACAAACAATGCCTACAGGCTTCGGGATTATGGTTTCACTGTTTGTGAGAATCTCCCAATTTCGCGAAACCTGTTCCGGAAAATCCATGCAGTCGCTATGCGAAGCCTGCTCTTTTGCTCCGGAATTACATCCGGTGACCGCAAAAAGAAACGCTGTTAATATATAAAAGAGTCTATTTCTCATGATTTTTATGTGTTATATACATATGTGCGAAATTAAACCTTTTATTTGGATAAAAAAACGCTCCGAGGGAATGTTTCGCGGAGCGTTGTGGGTAAAGATGCTAAAAATTATTTGCTGACTATTACAAGAATGGGGTTGTCGTCGGGCTTCATGGTGCTGACCCAATCGGGGCGTGGAGCATCGGGATTTTCGGCGATCCATTCCTCGATTTCCTCGGGGGTGATGATGGCGATGAAGTCGCCGTTAGTGTTGGTGATTATCGGTTCAAAGGGCATGAAGCCTCCGAGGTCGTCGCGTATTCCTTCGCCGGCTTTGCCCATCACGGTCTTGCCGGTGGTGCGGTCGTATATGCCGATGTGGACAGTGTGGTCGTCATCACCTACCCAGCCTTTCGACACTCCGAACACTGCTTTGTCGGGACTTTCGGTAACAGTGGTGAGAATGAGGTCGGATGAGGTTATCGGGCGACGGTTTCTTTCACTGATAGATATGCTGTTTTTGCCCATGTCGAAGATGAGCGCGGGCTCTATGCCGTGGGACGTGAGGCGATATATGGTGTCGCAGAGAGTCTCTCTGAAATGATCCTCGGTGCCGCACGAGGTAAGATATAAGTCACCAACTATGTATTTTTTGCCTTGGTTGGCAATCTGTGTAATAGGCTGGTCAGAGTTAGCGAACGGTACCTTGAATGTAGTGTATTTTGTGTATCCGTCAAAGCTGCCGGGGAAATAGCCTTGCTCCTGGCCTGGGAAGACTTTGAAGGAGTCAACCGGTTCGCCATCATAATTGTATGACATCATTCGGAGCTCGCGGCTTTCAATGCCGCCGTCCTTGCCGACAAAGCATACAAGAGTAGAGTCGGTGATGCCAAGCGACATTGCCTGGCGATAGTTTAGCTGAGGCAGGGCGGTTGTCACATAATTGCCGTCAGTGTTGTAAACAACGTAGCCTTTGCCGTAGCCGGAGGGGAAGAAGAGATAGCCGGTTGTATGGTCGATGAGGTAGAAAGGCTGCGCATAGTCATGCGGACCATTGCCGAGAGTGCCAACGGTGTTGAGGTATTTGCCGGTGTTGAGGTCGAAGACGAGCACATTCGCATTGCCGCTGAAATTGGAGATGATGGCTCGGTCGCCTGTCACTCCTAATTTGTAGCCTTCGCCGATGAGCGATGAGTCGGTGGTTTCGAGGGGCACGAAGCGAATCTTGCTGCCGATGAGCGAGGTGGTGAGTTCTGTGGGGTTTTCTATCGCTTGCGCCACATTGACGGTGCCCGTTGCAGCGGTGTCGCTGCCGGCAGATGTGCAGGCGGTCAGCGCCATTCCTGCCAGTGCTGTTGATAATAATCCGGTTTTCATGATGAGTTATATCTGTGAATTTATCCTTTGACGCAGCAGATGAGACGGAGGTTACAGTTCTTTCGGTTTTAAGTCTATTAACAGATAGGCTGTATGGGTGGACGAGCAAATACAAAAAAATCACCTCAGGCAAGTGCCAAAGGTGATTTTTTGTATGATCGTATTGTCGGGTGATTACATCATGCCGCCCATGCCACCCATGCCGGGTGCGGGCATTGCGGGAGCGGGATTCTCCTCTTTCTTCTCGGCGATGACGCACTCGGTGGTGAGGAACATCCCGGCAATCGAAGCGGCGTTCTCAAGAGCCACGCGGGTTACTTTTGCGGGGTCGATGACGCCGGCTGCCAGAAGGTTCTCGTAGGAGTCGGTGCGTGCGTTGTAGCCGAAGTCGCCTTTGCCTTCCTTGACTTTCTGCACAACAACTGCTCCTTCAACGCCTGCGTTGGCTACAATCTGGCGCAGGGGTTCTTCGATTGCGCGTTTTACAATGAGGATGCCGGTGGTTTCGTCATCGTTGTCACCTTTGAGACCTTCGAGTTTCTCAACGCAGCGGATGTAAGCCACACCACCTCCGGGAACTATGCCTTCGGCAATGGCTGCGCGTGTAGCGCTGAGTGCGTCGTCCACGCGGTCTTTCTTCTCTTTCATCTCAACTTCGGAGGGTGCGCCGATGTGGAGCACTGCTACACCGCCGGCGAGCTTGGGCAGACGCTCCTGGAG
>JAIDJW010000127.1:4186-8406 GCA_029052015.1 Paramuribaculum sp.
CTGGTGGTCTGCTCGATCTGAGCCTTGATCTGGGCTACGCGGGCTGCGATGGAGTCCTTGTTGCCTGCGCCGTTGACGATAGTGGTGTTTTCTTTGTTGACGGTGATTTTCTCAGCGCGTCCGAGATATTCGAGGGTAGCGCTCTCGAGCTTCATGCCCTTCTCCTCGGAGATAACCACTCCGCCGGTGAGCACAGCGATGTCCTCAAGCATCTCCTTGCGGCGGTCGCCGAATCCGGGGGCCTTGACAGCGCAGATTTTGAGGGAGCCGCGCAGACGGTTCACGACGAGGGTTGCGAGTGCTTCCTGGTCGACATCCTCGGCGATGATGAGCAGAGGGCGGCCGCTCTGTGCGGTAGCTTCGAGAATGGGAAGCATATCCTTGAGGTTGGAAATCTTCTTGTCGAAGATGAGCACGTAGGGGCTGTCCATCTCGCACTCCATCTTTTCGGGATTGGTAACGAAGTAGGGTGAGATGTAGCCGCGGTCAAACTGCATTCCTTCGACGATGTCGACGGTTGTTTCGGTGCCTTTTGCTTCGTCTACGGTGATGACGCCTTCTTTCTTCACCTTCTTCATTGCCTCGGCGATGAGTTTGCCGATAGCCTCGTCGTTGTTGGCGCTCACGCGGGCAACATCCTCGATTTTCTTGAAATCGTCGCCGACTTCCTCAGCCATGCCTTTGATGCCTTCGACAACTGTGGCTACAGCTTTGTCGATGCCGCGCTTGATGTCCATGGGGTTTGCGCCGGCGGCAACATTCTTAAGACCTACATTGATGATAGCCTGGGCGAGGACGGTAGCGGTAGTTGTGCCGTCGCCTGCGTCATCGCCGGTTTTGGATGCCACTTCCTTGACGAGCTGGGCGCCCATGTTTTGGAACGGGTCCTCGAGCTCTACCTCGCGGGCAACGCTCACTCCGTCCTTGGTGATATGCGGAGCACCGAATTTCTTCTCGATAATGACGTTGCGGCCTTTGGGGCCGAGGGTCACTTTCACTGCGTCGGCGAGTGCGTCGACGCCTTTCTTGAGCTCTTCGCGTGCTTTGATTTCAAATTTTATTTCTTTAGCCATGATTCTGAATTTTCGGTTATTGGTTGATGATTGTGCGTGCTGTCTTTATTATTTATATTAGTCAGCGAAGACAGCGAGGATGTCGCTCTGACGCATGATGAGGTATTTCTCACCGTCGAGTTCGATTTCAGTGCCGGCATATTTGCCATAGAGCACAGTGTCGCCCTCTTTTACTACCATTTCTTCGTCTTTGGTACCGTTGCCTGCCGCAAGCACTGTGCCTTTGAGGGGTTTTTCCTTAGCTGAGTCGGGGATGATGATTCCTGCCATTGTTACCTCTTCGGCGGCGCAGGGCTGAATGAGCACTCTGTCGGCCAGTGGTTTGATATTCATGATAGATATTGAATTAGTTGGTTATTTATTTTATGATTTTGCATGATACTACAGCATATTCCGTGCCAAAGGCGCGGCGTGTCATTTTTCCTGCCAAAATGACAACAGGGCATGACATATAGCGCATAGTCACTCCATGCACATAGGTATAAACAAATGAATAATGCCGGATGTTCAGGCTTTTTCGCCGGGGAGGGCCGAGGCTATGATGGCGCGGGTATCTGTCATCAGGCGGGCAAGGTCGTGGCCTTCGGCTCCGGGCATTACGGGGGGATGGATTGTGAGGGTTATATGCCCGGGACGGGGCAGTTTTGCGAAGCGCGGCATCACCTTGAACGCTCCGTCGATTGTGAGCGGAGCCACCGGCAGGTTGAATTCCATTGCAAGGGCGTAGGCGCCGCGTTTGAACGGGCGTATATTACCGTCCCATGTGCGCGCTCCCTCAGGAAACACCACCACGCTCATGCCCCCTTTGAGCAGTGCCTCGGCCTTTTGCATGGTGGCTTTGACGCGGGCGGGGGAGGAGTTGTCGACATACACCTGCCGCGCTTTTTCGCAGGCATAGCCAACAAGCGGTATCTTGCGCAGCTCTTTTTTCATCAGCCATCTGAAATTATGTCCGAGCCAGCCGTATATGGTGAAGATGTCGTAAGCGCCCTGATGGTTTGCAACGAACACGTATGAGGTGGCGGGGTCGATATTCTCGCGGCCCTTGACGGTGACTTTCACAAATGTTAGCCAGCACATCACGCGGCTCCACACAGCAGGCGGGTAGTAGCCCGCCCACTTGCCGGCTCCGAGCATGGAGCCGACTATGGTGATGAGCGCGGTGAGTGTAGTCGCCACCAGCATGAGCGGCAACATTATAAAAATCTGATAGATACGATAGAATATCATTGTGAGGAGTATCTGTCTGTGTTAGTGGTGTCAGTCGTGTTGCTCGGTGGCGGCGAATTCCATGAGATATGCCTTGATGAAGCCGTCCAGGTCGCCGTCCATGACTCCGCCGACGTCAGAAGTCTGGTGGCCGGTGCGGTGGTCTTTTACACGGCGGTCGTCAAACACATAGCTCCTTATCTGCGAGCCCCACTCGATTTTCATCTTGCCGGCCTCTACTTTGGCCTGCTCCTGAAGGCGGTGCTGCAGCTCCTTGTCATAGAGTATTGAGCGGAGCTGACGCATGGCGTTCTCCTTGTTTTTGGGCTGGTCGCGGGTCTCGGTGTTTTCGATGAGAATTTCTTCTTTCTCTCCGGTGTAGGGGTCGGTGAACTGGTAGCGCAGGCGCACGCCCGATTCCACCTTGTTGACATTCTGACCGCCCGCGCCGCCGCTTCGGAAGGTGTCCCACGAAAGCAGTGCCGGCTCAACTTTCACTTCTATGGTGTCGTCCACAAGCGGAGTCACGAACACCGATGCGAAAGATGTCATGCGCTTGCCCTGGGCATTGTAGGGCGACACTCTTACCAGGCGGTGCACACCGTTCTCGCTTTTGAGATAGCCGTAGGCGAAGTCGCCCTCAACATTTATCGTGCAGCTCTTTATGCCGGCCTCGTCGCCTTCGAGAAGGTTGGCGATGGAGGTCTTGTAGCCGTGAGCCTCGCACCAGCGCAGATACATGCGCATAAGCATCGAAGCCCAGTCCTGGCTCTCCGTGCCGCCGGCGCCGGAGTTGATTTTGAGCACAACCCCGAGCTTGTCCTCCTCGCGGCGCAACATATTGCGCAGCTCCAGACGCTCGATTTTGTCAATAGTCGAGGCGTACATGGCATCGAGCTCGCTCTCCTCCATCTCGCCGTCCTTGACAAACTCCCAGGCAATCTGCAGTTCGTCCACAGCGTCCTCGACCTCGGCATAGCCGTCGATCCACGCCTGAATATCCTTAATTTTCTTCATCTGCGCCTGTGCCTCTTTGGGATGCTCCCAGAAATCGGGCACATGAGTGCGCAATTCTTCTTCTTCGACTTCTATTTTCTTGCTGTCGATGTCAAAGATACCTCCTCAACGCGAGCTTGCGTTCAAAAGTCTCTTTTAGCTGTTCCTGTGTAATCATTTCGGTTACCGGATTGTGGTTAGTAAACTATATTATTAATGTGTGTGCGGACGCATCGCCGCATCCGCTCCACAAAATTACAAAAAAAATCCGAAGTCCAAGCCGTCGAGCGACCGCTGCTTATCCCGCGACAATATTCATGAGTTCCGGCTTTCTTCTGGCATTAACCATTTATCACGTTGTTTATACGGTCAAGCCCATTTGGCTTTTTTTCTTCGGCATTTCGACGCATTTCGGAAAAATAGGCAGAAGTAGCTTGTCCTGTTCAGACATATATTCGCATTGTTACAACAAATCTTTCATATTTGTTGCTGTTTACTAATTGTCAGCATATAGCCGAAGCCGCGTTGGTTGATAATGGAGATTGCCGGGTCATGGCGCAGTGCACGGCGCAGTTTGTGTATATAGCTGTGGAGTGAGTTGCGGTTGCTTGGCTCGTCTCGCTGCCATACGGCAATCATCAGTTCCGAGGCATCAACTGTTTTCCCGATGTTGGTAGCCAGTCGTTCAAGTATCTTGGATTCAAAATGGGATAGTTCGGTACTCCATGACATCAGCTTTGACAACAGTAAATGGATTTTCTATGGCTCGCTTAACAATACCTTCAAGTTCAGTCAGAACAGTCCCATCTCCGTTTCTTTGGATTTCAGCTGCATCTCGTCATCACTGCAAGGAATTGCCGACCTTTCGGATATATGGAAAGTCGATGCCGGAATCAAATGGCAATTCGGAAAGAAACGCTGCTGTGAACTTGATTTGAAAGC
>JAIDJW010000128.1 GCA_029052015.1 Paramuribaculum sp.
TGCGGCGTGTCGGGGGGGGGGGGATATTTGTAAACCACACCTTCTAAAAACCATACTGCTCGAGGGCACGGACAAAAACGACCGCACCGGCACCGGCACCCGCAGCATTTTCGGCTATCAGATGAGATTCAACCTCGAGGAAGGATTCCCGCTGCTGACTACCAAAAAGCTGCATCTGAAATCAATTATCCACGAGCTTCTGTGGTTTCTCAAAGGCGACACCAATGTGGCGTATCTTCAGGAAAACGGAGTGAGAATATGGAACGAATGGGCTGATGAAAACGGAGACCTCGGACACATCTACGGCTACCAGTGGCGCAACTGGCCCGATGGCTCCGGAGGACATATCGACCAGATTGCCGAGGCCATAGACACCATCAGGCATAATCCCGACTCGCGCCGCATAATCGTCAGCGCATGGAATGTGGCGGACATCCCCTCGATGGCTCTCCCCCCCTGCCACGCCTTCTTCCAGTATTATGTGGCAGGCGACCGCCTAAGCATGCAGCTCTATCAGCGCAGCGCCGACTGCTTCCTCGGTGTGCCGTTCAATATCGCATCCTACGCGCTGCTGCTCATGATGACCGCCCAGGTCACCGGACTAAAGGCGGGCGAATTTATCCACACACTCGGCGACGCACACATATATTCCAATCATTTCGAGCAAGTGCAGGAACAGCTTTCGCGCGAGCCGCGCCACTTGCCGCGCATGACAATAAATCCGGATGTAAAGAGTATTTTCGACTTCAAGTACAGCGACTTCACTCTTGAGGACTATGATCCGCATCCACACATCAAAGGCATTGTAGCAGTATGACAACAAGTATTATTGTAGCTATCGGAGCCGACGGATCGATAGGAGCCGGAGGCGACCTCGCATTCCATATCGGAGCAGACATGAAGCACTTCAAGGCCACCACTATGGGCAAACCGGTGATAATGGGCAGAAAGACATTTGAGTCGCTGCCCGGAGGAGCGCTCCCGGGCAGGCGAAACATCGTTGTGACACGAAACGCATCTTTCACCGCTCCTGATGTTGAGACAGTGAGCTCGCTCGAAGCCGCCTTGCACCTCGTAAAAGACGTGGAAGAAGCAATGATTATCGGTGGAGCTCAGATTTACGAGCAGGCGCTCCCGCTCGCCGACAGGCTGTATATCACCCGGATAGACGCGCAGCGGACCGATGCCGACACCTTCTTCCCCCCGATTGACGAAAAAGAATGGACTTCGCAGGCAGAAGAGTGGCAAACCGATCCCAAAAGCGGGCTTCGCTACAGATTCATTTGTCTCTCTCGAAAATAAGCCCTACCTTTGCATCTGCAAAACAGCACACACATACCATACCCGCCTCTGTAGTTCAACGGATAGAATAGAAGTTTCCTAAACTTTAGATAGGGGTTCGATTCCCCTCGGAGGTACTAAGGCGGCTCCCATGCCGCTTTTTTCATCCATCTATCAGCCTCATTTCCTGCAATAAACATCGGTCATCTTGCCGTCCGTAAAGACATTCAGTCGGAAAGAATTGGAGAGAGCGGCATAAACACCGGGAGTGAGTGTGAAATTCATAAGTTTTAGTTATAAGTGAGAATGATGAGTTACTAAATTATTAATTTCTGCAAAGTTAGTACTCGTTCACACCTACTTTATGCGAAAATGCACTATTGGGCATTGTAGCGCGAAGATTACCGCGAGAGGTAAGCTGCTATCGCTGACTTCATTGCCCGGATATCGGATGTAGTGAGAACTGGCATGAGTTCGTCTATCTCTTCAATAGGACGGTTCCACCACTGCAGTCGTTCAAGCAACTCGATGGTCTCGTCGTCAAACCGCTTGCGTATAATTTTTGCCGGATTCCCGGCTGCGATGCAATAAGGGGGAATATCTGAGGCAACTGTCGAGTTTGTGCCGACAATAGCTCCGTCACCGATATGCACCCCGGGCATTACAGTGACATTCTGACCTATCCACACATCGTTGCCAATTACAGTGTCACCCTTATACGGCAGGTCATCCTTGACCGGAGCTTCTGCACCTCGCCAATCTCCACCCATTATATTGAAGGGATAGGTTGTGGCGCAGTTCATACGGTGATTTGCACCGTTCATGACAAAGTTCACCCCCTTGGCAATCGCACAGAAATTGCCGATTATAAGCCTGTCGCCTATAAAGGGATAAAAGTGAGTGACACGCTCCTCAAATCTGTCAGCACCGTCAACATCATCATAGTATGTGTAGTCGCCGATTATGATTCTCGGATTCTTAACCACATTCTTTATATAGCACAGGCTCGGAATCGCAGGATTGGGAAATGCCTGGTCTTTATCTGGAAAGGTTTTCATTTGAATCAGTTGGGCGGATGGTATGGATAAGGCGGTTGAGGTTTCGGCGAGTAAGGATACGGGTGTTCAGAAATGTCACAATAAGTCCGGTGAGCGTGGCTGCAATAACAGAGCCTTCACGGATTCCCTCTATTCTGCCGCTGAACGCAAGCGAACTCAACACCGCTATTGTCACAAGGGTGATGTCAAATCCCACTTTCAGCTTGCCGAACTCCTTATTGTAACGGCGCGAAGCATATTTCACAAAACCCTCGGCGCTCATCATCGCAACTCCGGGCTTGATTTCAAGCACAACACCTATCGCCTGAACCAGACACCCTACAAGCACGAGCGCGATTGCCACAAAGTAATTCGGCGGCACAATTGGCGAGGCTATGTACATATTGAAATCTATAAATGCACTGAAAAGGAATGAGAATGGTATCTGGAGCAGAATCTCAAGGCAATCCTTGCGGGTGGAATTGCCTCGGATAAGCCAGAACTGCCCCAGTATGAGCAGCATATTGATGATGAATGTGCAGGTGCCGAGCGAAAGAGGGGTGTTGAGGCTGACTACATAGTTTACACTCGAAATGGGAGTGGAGCCAAGCGAGCTTCTGATTATCAGCACTATGCCGAGAGACAAAAAATAAAGCCCGGCTGTAAATACCAAATACTTTCTTATAAGTCCATTCATAGTCTATAATATTCTATATTCATACGGAAAATTAACCTGTCGATAGGTTGTGCGCCCGTATGTTAGGCAAAATTACGAAAAAATGAGTAGTTTTGCCTATTATGAATTCAAAGCAGAGCATACACTTCCATGCGGCAAGCCTTGGTGACATCAATAAAATCATGATGATATACGATAGCGCCCGTGCATATATGAGACGCGAAGGCAATGCAAATCAATGGAACGGCGGCTATCCGTCGCCGGAACTCATCGCAACCGATATAGATTGCGGTCACTGTTATGTCGGCACTGATGAGTGTGGCGACATTGTCGCGGTTTTCTCCCTGATTGCCGGCGAGGACCCTACTTACGCATGTATCGACGGAGAATGGCTAAATGATTTGCCGTACGCGACCATTCACAGGCTCGCCTCATCGGGCAAGGTAAAGGGTGTGCTTAAAGCGTGCGTTGACTTCTGCTCGGCGCTTCACGCCAACCTCAGAGCCGACACGCATGAGTGCAACAGGACTATGCTCGCCAGACTGAGTGCGTGCGGTTTCATACGCTGCGGCATAATCCGGATTGCCGACGGCAGCCCGCGCATAGCGTTTCAGAGACCGTGCGCTAACTCACAGCAATCAGTTCAATCTCGAAAATAAGAGTCGAGCCTCCGGGTATGCCAGGCTGACTGAATTTGCCATAACCCTGCTCAGCCGGGATATAAATTTCCCATTTGTCGCCGGGAGTCATCTGCTGAAGCGCTATAATCCAGCCGGGTATCAGGTCGCGGAGCCTGAATGCCGGAGCCACTCCGCCCTTACTGCTGTCAAAAGTGCGTCCGTTTATTGTCTTTCCGATATAGTGGGCGGTGACAACGCTGTTGCGCGTCGGATGCACTCCGCCCGGCTTGCCGCTTTTTATAACTTTGTAGCAGATGCCTCTGTCAAGAGATTTGATTCCCGGTTCACCCGCCTTGGCCTGCAGCCACGCCTTGTTTTTGAGTATGTAATCCTGATTTGCCATCGGGGCTTACTTGGATGCGCGCTTGCGCTCAATCTCGTCGAGAATTATCTTGCGGATGCGCAGATGATTGGGAGTCACCTCTACATACTCGTCGCCCTTGATGTATTCAAGAGCTTCCTCCAGACTGAACACAACCGGGGGAATGATACGCGCTTTGTCGTCTGCGCCTGATGCACGCATATTGGTGAGCTTCTTTGACTTGGTGACGTTGACAACAATGTCGTTGTCCTTGGCGTTCTCACCGACAACCTGTCCGGCATACACCTCCTCCTGCGGGAAGATGAAGAATTTGCCGCGGTCCTGAAGCTTGTCGATTGCGTAGGCGTATGCCGTGCCGGCTTCCATGGCTATAAGCGAGCCATTGGTGCGGCGCTCGATATCGCCTTTCCAGGGCTGGTATTCAAGGAAACGGTGAGCCATGATAGCCTCTCCGGCTGAAGCGGTGAGCACATTGTTGCGCAGACCTATGATGCCTCGCGAGGGGATGTTGAACTCCATGTGCACACGGTCGTTCTGCGTGGTCATGCTCACAAGGTCGCCCTTGCGGCGTGTGACCATATCTATCATTTTGCTCGAGTACTCTTCAGGCACATTGATTGTGAGCAGCTCTACAGGCTCGCACTTGCGGCCGTCGATTTCCCTGACTATTACCTGAGGCTGACCGACCTGCAGCTCGTAGCCCTCGCGACGCATGGTCTCGATAAGCACCGACAGGTGAAGGACTCCGCGACCGAAAACGGTCCACACATCCTCATGGTCGGCTTTTGTGACGCGCAGAGCCAGGTTGCGGTCAAGCTCTTTGGTGAGTCGGTCGCCGATATGACGTGAGGTGACAAATTTGCCGTCGCGTCCGAAGAAGGGGCTGTCGTTGATGGTGAATGTCATCGACATGGTGGGCTCGTCGATTGCTATGCGCGGCAATGCCTCGGGGGTGTCAAAGTCTGCGACAGTATCGCCGATTTCGAAGCCCTCAATGCCGACAAGCGCGCAGATGTCGCCGCTGCTCACGCTCTCTACTCTCTTTCTGCCCATGCCCTCAAACACATGAAGCTCCTTGATGCGCTGCTTCACAACAGAGCCGTCCTTCTTGCACAGAGCTATGTCCATGCCCTCGCGGAGTGTGCCGCGGTGCACGCGTCCGATAGCTATTCTGCCTACATAGTTCGAGAAGTCAAGCGATGTTATGAGCATCTGCGCCGGTCCCTCTATAGTTTTAGGCGCAGGGATATATTTTACTATGGCGTCAAGAGCGGCCGTGATGTCCTGAGTGGGTTTCTGCCAGTCATCGCTCATCCAGCCCTGCTTGGCAGAGCCGTAAACGGTGGGGAAATCAAGCTGCTCCTCAGTGGCGTCGAGATTGCACATGAGGTCAAACACCATCTCCTGCACCTCCTCTGGGCGGCAGTTGGGCTTGTCGACCTTGTTGATGACCACCACAGGCTTGAGACCCATCTGTATGGCTTTCTGGAGCACGAAGCGTGTCTGAGGCATAGGACCTTCGAAAGCGTCGACGAGCAGCAGGCAGCCGTCTGCCATATTGAGCACACGCTCGACCTCTCCGCCGAAGTCGGCGTGGCCGGGAGTGTCTATAATATTGATTTTAGTGTCTTTATAATTGATGGACACATTTTTTGAAAGAATGGTTATGCCGCGCTCGCGCTCAAGGTCGTTATTGTCAAGAATGAGTTCGCCGGTTGTCTGATTGTCGCGGAAGAGGTGTCCTGCCAAAAGCATTTTGTCGACCAGAGTTGTTTTTCCGTGGTCAACATGTGCTATGATGGCGATGTTGCGGATATTCTGCATTTAAAGCGTAATTAGTACTATCTGAATTTTCGGGCGCAAAGTTAATGATTTTATTCCAATGTGCCGCTATAAATGTGTAACTTTGCAGCGACCGGACGCCATTGTGTCCGGACACACAACACATATTATAATGAGTGCAATAACAATACTCGGTATAGAGTCGTCGTGTGACGACACAAGCGCCGCCGTGATTACCGACGGCATACTGCGGTCAAATGTCATCGCAAGCCAAAGCGTGCATGAGGAATATGGCGGAGTTGTGCCTGAACTCGCAAGCCGCGCCCACCAGCAAAACATAGTGCCGGTGGTAAGCGCCGCGCTTAGCCGCGCGGGCATCAAGCCGCAGGCCCTCAGCGCCATCGCCTTTACCCGCGGTCCCGGACTGCTTGGCTCGCTGCTTGTGGGCACATCATTTGCCAAAGGGATGTCACTCGGGCTGCGTACACCTATAATAGATGTGAATCATCTCCACGGCCATGTGCTGAGCCATTTCATCCGCAGAAAAGCGGATGACGAGGTGCCGGAATTCCCGTTTCTGTGCCTGCTTGTTAGCGGCGGCAACAGCCAGCTGATTCTGGTGAAAAGCGCACACGACATGACCATACTCGGTCATACAATTGACGATGCGGCAGGAGAAGCCTTTGACAAATGCGCGAAAGTTATGGGACTGCCCTATCCCGGCGGACCGCACATTGACCGCCTCGCTGCAGAGGGCGACCCGCACCGCTTTAAATTCGCAAAACCGCGCATGGCAGGACTCGACTACAGCTTCAGCGGCCTGAAGACATCTTTCCTGTACACCCTGCGCGACGAACTTAAAAAGAATCCGCAATTCGTAACCGAAAACATGGCTGACCTCGCAGCCTCGCTTCAGCGCACGATTGTGGATATACTGCTTGACAAACTCGATGCCGCAGTGAAGCAGACCGGAGTAAAGACGGTTGCCATAGGCGGAGGAGTCAGCGCCAACTCGGGCGTGCGCGACGCAGTAGCGGCATACTGCGCTGCCAACGGTCTCAAGGCGTTTATCCCCGAGCGGGTGTTTACCACCGACAATGCCGCGATGGTGGCTATCGCAGGCTATTTCAAATATCAAAAAGGAGAGTTCTGCCAATACTCCGAAGTGCCTTATGCCCGCGTAAGCATCTAAACTTCTGAACCACATAACTTCTGAACTATGAAGATTGCGATAGTGGCAATAGGCGATGAGCTGCTCATCGGTCAGGTGACCGACACAAACAGCGGCGCTATTGCAAGAATGATAAATCCCGAGGGATGGGAGGTGGCTCGAGTGCAGGTAGTGGCTGACGACGCTGACGAGATCCGCACCGCGATAGACCGCGCGTTTGAAGCGGCACCGGTGGTAATCACAACCGGAGGACTCGGCCCCACCAAAGACGATATAACAAAAGGTGTGCTCACCGAAATTTTCGGCGGCGAGCTGATATATGACGAATCGGTGATGGAGAATGTGCGCCGCATCTTCGAGCGCAGGCATCTGCCGCTCAACCGCCTCACCGAAGGCCAGGCTATGGTGCCTGACAGCTGCAGCGTGGTTCAGAACCGCTACGGCACTGCGCCGATAATGTGGTTTGATTCTCCGCGCGGCGTGCTTGTTGCCATGCCCGGAGTGCCGTTTGAAACCGAGGGTATGTTTGCCGAAGAGATTTTTCCACGTCTGCGCGAGCGCTTTACATCGACGGATTATGTGGAACACCGCACCCTGATTACCACCGGCATCAGCGAGAGCGCTCTTGCCGAGCAACTCACGGCGTTTGAATCATCACTGCCCGCAGGCGCCCATATCGCCTATCTGCCAAACGCAGGATATATCCGTCTGCGCCTCGACTGCCATGGCAGCGACAAGGCCATTCTCGCTCAAACGGCTGACGAGCTGGCTGAAAAACTCTGCGCCGCAGCCGGCAGATATGTCATAGCCAAAGGTGACCATACCCCTGCGCAGATGGTGCTGAAACTCGCAGAAGCTTACGGCTACACCCTCTCCACCGCCGAGAGCTGCACAGGTGGAAATATCGCCGGAGCTATCACAGCCATACCGGGTAGCTCCTCCTGTTTTCTCGGCGGAATTGTTGCATACAGCAATTCAGTCAAGAGCGCCCTGCTGGGAGTTGACCCTGCCATTATTGACGCAAAGGGCGCTGTGAGCGAAGAAGTTGCTGCTCAGATGGCGCGGGGAGCCTGCAAAGCCACGGGAGCGAGTGTCGGCATAGCGACAAGCGGCATAGCCGGTCCCGGCGGAGGCACCGAGGCAAAGCCGGTAGGCACAGTTTGCATAGGCGTGTGCTGCTGCGGCGCCGTGCGCACCATCACCGAGCACTTCCCCGGCAACCGCAAGCGGGTGGTTGAGCGCGCTGTGAGCCGCGGGCTGCTTCTCGCCTGCGAAATGATGCGCAACGCCCATACCGGCTCCGATCCGCTTCTGAATATCCCGGATAAATCGGGAAAATAACAGAAAAATAGCTGAAAAAAGCTGCGGGATTTGGCAGTTAGCCAAAAAATTGCTTACTTTGCACTCTGTTTTATGGCTCATCCTGTAAAGCGGCTAAAAATGATGCGTTTAGCGGCGATATGAGAACTGAGATGGCGGCCATAAGACCACCGTTAACAAAATTAACATTTACGAGCTAAATAACATCAACAGCCATGTCAAAGATTTGTCAGATTACAGGCAAAAAGGCAGTAGTGGGCAACAATGTGTCTCACTCAAAGCGCCGCACAAAGCGCAAGTTTAACGTCAACCTCTTCAACAAGAAATTCTTTTGGGTAGAGGAACAGGCCTGGATTACACTCACCCTCTCAGCCGCCGGACTCCGCACAATCAACAAGAAGGGTCTTGACGCAGCTATCAAGGACGCTGCACAAAAGGGTTATTTAACTGAAATAAAATACTTAGCATACTAATCTACGATGGCAAAGAAAGCTAAAGGCAATCGCGTACAGGTGATTCTTGAGTGCACTGAGCACAAAGCAAGCGGCATGCCCGGCACATCGCGCTACATCACCACAAAAAACCGCAAGAACACAACCGAGCGTCTGGAACTCAAAAAGTACAACCCGATACTCAAAAAAGTAACTGTTCACAAAGAAATAAAATAAGTCTAAGATATGGCAAAGAAAACCGTCGCATCACTCCAGAAGGGTGAAGGCCGCACCTACAGCAAGGTCATCAAGGTGGTTAAGTCGCCCAAAACCGGCGCATACACCTTCCAGGAACAGATGGTGCCTAACGAAGCCGTTAAGGACCTTCTCAAGTAAGATATACCTCATAAATTTGAAACAGCAATCCCCGGAGCCTTACGGTCCCGGGGATTGCTTCGTTATATCAATAGCAAATCAGGTTATTATCACCCATACCAATCTGATGCCTTAGGTCAGATAAAATGTGACATTAGTATAAATCGTAGTTATTTATTTTTCCAAGTAATAGGACTTGAGTAGTGGATCCGGACTTATCACCTTGGTTTGACTTCTGACATAATATCCGTCCACGAAATTGTATAACTGGACTTTTGTTCCGTTTTGAGCATCATTGATTTTGATAAATTTTGACGCTGACGATTGTTTGGATGTTGCAATCATTTCGTCAACACCCGATATCTTCGTCAGGAAGATATTGGGGAGTTCAATACTCTGGGAGAAGTCGATGTTGTAAGTAGAATCCGGACTATTGATATAGAATACCGGATAAATTAAATTGCTTTCAGGATTATAAGCAAAAAGGGTGTCACGATCACTGAGACCGATTAATGCCGGAGAAAAATTTCTTGAAGTGTATCGCCAACTATGTAAATCGCCGTTTTCGTCTGGCCAACTTATCAGCTCATCTCTACTGGAATACTTAATGGTATTTGGTTTGCCTTCATTAAACAAAACCGTCGCACAAGAGAATGGTTGTCGCCACATTCCGTTCCTGGTTGCATAAGCTGTTACAGAACCGTCAGAATTACTAAACAACACGGGAACCCTTAGTTCTACAGTTTCCAAATCCTTGAATTCAGCGGTAGCCAAATCATAGCAGGCAATATATCCATTGGAATGCGCAATGAACAGATGACCGAATTTATCGTCAATCAAAATATCTGTAATTCTTTCATCTGAATACAGATTGACGACCGCATACTCATTTGGATGCGTCCTATCGACAAGATAACACTCCGGCGCATACATATAGGGGGATACACAAATGTACCTTTCCGATATGGCAGTTCGGTAGTTGGGCGATGGGATAGTATAATATTGAAAAGAATCAACAAGGTCTTCAATATCAACCGTCAGAGTATCGGACACGGAATCCAAATCAAGGCAATACAGCGATTTCTCAGTCTTGTTCCGACTACAGGATGAGAATAAAACCACAAATACTGTAAAATATATTAATCTAATCATCGCAACGATGTCATTTATTGAATGTGGCAATCATCAATATCGGATTGGCCTCAGCATCCAATGACTCTAACACATTGAGCAATGGACCTTCAATATCGCCCTTTTCATAATGCTTTAGCAGCATTTCCGGATAAAGCAGACGGCATAATATCGTATTAGCTGCCTGAACACCACTATTATCTATGACAATATTTTTTACTTTCTTCAAGTATGGCAATTTGACATCCAACCGGTTTAGCTCCTTAGTTTTCAAGTTGTAGACATATGTCCCGCCTGTTTCTTCATCAAATTCAACTCCTTGGTTGCTTACATCCGCAATTCTGGTATAGCCCAAAATTAGCAACTCGCCAAAGGCCGCTTCAATATTAACCCTATCGGGGATATCGCGCTCACGATCTATATTTTTCTGACAGGCAAGAATGTTGACATGAGAATCCTTGACTTCAAAAATAGTATCACTGGCAAAGTCAGCAATCACAAATCTGTCTCCGTCACACATTATTGGTCGTCCGGCAATCTTGACGGCTTCCAGAACATCGGGTTTACGCCATTTAATAACATTGCCTATCGGATGATCTATTTTGATAGGCAAAGACCGAACCTCACCGGACAGTTTATTTATTGTTATATATCTGTATGGTTCGTCATTGAATCCAGACTGAGCTAACGACAGATTTGTTTTATCATACGCTATAAGTAACGAGTCATTATAATTATAGAAATCATCAAATTCTCCCGGACGTCCAATGTTTGTTTTCCTCAAAAAAACACCATTGAAGTCATAAGCGAATACTCGATTGCCTAACATGGAGTATACATATACTTCTTTTTTCGAGAAGTCTACGGCTGTCTTACTCATGAAAGGATACTCTTCCGGCCCTGATCCTTTTCGATTAATTCTCCCGACAAAGCGTCCGGAATCATCAAAAATAAACACGCATCCCTGCTTAGAATCCGTCAAGACAATGGTGTCATCACCAATAGCCACTCCAGTGATTATATTTATCAGGCAGGAGTCATTCGTTTCTAATGGGATGTAATTCACATTTGCCAGTGCAGCGACATCCAACTTGACTGTAGAAAGCTTTTCACTCCAGTCTATGACCGGAACATCCTGAATACCCTCATTCTTAGATGCATAATTACAAGAGTAAAGCATTGTGCACAGCGATAACACCATGCATAAAACCTTAATTCTCTCCAACAAACTTACCAACATAATTTTCTATACTGTCATTTATAGGCACAAATTTTCACAAAAATACTAACCGCACACACGCCAACCAAATAAATAAGCATGTTTTACAACACACTTCCAAGCAGTATCAATCTAATTCCAAAACATTATAAACTTAAGATTAAGTGCTAATTAAAGCAACGCGGGAGGTCTACCCTGCGCCATATCAATACCCGCCTTCGGCATACATAAACCTTCTGCATACAAGCCCCCAGAGACACCCTATTAAAATCTATCACCATGCGCTTACACATCAACAACAAACAAGTTGGACGGAGTGACACTTGCACCTATTGTTATCTCCATTGCTTAATTGACGGCCAATTGTGCACACAACGACTCAACCATCTGTCAGTGGGCGACATATTATTAAATCCTCTTTCCCGACAATGGTGCAGCCATATAGATGTCGCGTTGTGGCAGTACAAGTTTAACAGCTGCTGCACGCCATGAGTTCACTAATGTTCTTTACCTCAATAAGCAGTAAGGGAGGGATTTTTATTGCTGGGAGGAAAAGATTTGCTAATTTTGCGGGAACAAATGACTTGAAGTTTGTTTTTTATCAAAAGAGATTTAACGTTATGGATAACGAATTAAACTGGAGTAACCTATCATTCGGGTATATCCCCACCGACTATAATGTGCGCTGCCGCTATGCCAACGGCAAGTGGGGCGAAATAGAGGTGTCAAGCTCTGACATCATAAATATGCACATAGCCGCAACCTCGCTACACTACGGACAAGAGATTTTTGAAGGCATGA
Source organism: Paramuribaculum sp. (assembly GCA_029052015.1). GTDB lineage: Bacteria > Bacteroidota > Bacteroidia > Bacteroidales > Muribaculaceae > Paramuribaculum. The sequence continues at coordinate 12,227 of JAIDJW010000128.1, forward strand.
AAGCGTTCAGAGGCGCAGACGGCAAAGTGAGAATTTTTCGTCTGGAGGAGAATGCCAAACGTATTATCAGCTCTGCCCGCGGCATTGTCATGGAGCCTGTTCCGGAAGAACTGTTCCGGAAGATGGTTATCGAGGCCGTGCGCCTCAACGCCCGCTTCATACCGCCCTACGGCAGCGGCGCCTCATTGTATATCCGCCCTATTGAGCTGGGTATGAGCGCACAGATAGGCGTGCATCCGTCGTCGGAGTATCTCTTTATGGTGATGGTGACTCCTGTCGGTCCCTACTTCAAGGAAGGCTTCAAGCCTACAAATATCTGCATTATGCGCGAGTTTGACCGCGTGGCGCCCAAAGGCACCGGTCGCTGGAAAGTCGGTGGCAACTATGCCGCGAGCATGGAAGCCGGCGAGCGTGCGCATTCACTCGGCTACAGCGCTGTTCTATATCTCGACCCGAAGGAGAAGAAATATATCGACGAATGCGGTCCCGCAAACTTCTTTGCCGTAAAAGGCGGCAAATATATCACTCCCGCGAGTGAATCAATACTTCCGTCTGTGACCAACAAGAGCCTCATGACTCTTGCACGCGACATGGGCATTGAAGTCGAGGAGCGTCATATTCCGGTTGAGGAACTTGCCGAAATTGACGAGGCCGGAGCGTGCGGCACAGCTGCAGTGGCATCGCCTGTTGCCGAAATCGACGACCTCGATACCGGCAAGAAATATGTGGTGTCGCGCAACGGCGAGGCCGGCCCGATTACCACCGCACTTTACAATAAGCTCCGTGCGGTGCAGCTCGGCGAAGAGCCCGATGTTCACGGATGGAACACCATTGTAGAAGGTATATGATCGACTACCGGTCAATAATTGACAGATATTATCCCGCGGGGTCAGCCCCGCGGGATATTTATATGCGTCACTGCGAAGCAGTGGCCGCCAAAGCGCTTGACATCGCCGCGAAATGCAAGCTCGACCTGAACCCAGACGACATCAGGGCTGCCGCCATGCTTCACGACATCGGCATTTTCGCCACCAATGCTACGTCAATCTGCTGTAACGGCACCGAACCTTATATCAGACACGGCATTATCGGCTCCGAACTGCTGCGCCGCGAAGGTTGTCCCGAGGAGATTGCGGCGGTGGCGGAGCGGCACACCGGCGCGGGACTGACAGCCGAAGAAATAGCGTCACAGAATCTGCCGCTCCCTCACGCCGACCTTTGCCCCCGCACCACTCTTGAGCAGCTCATCTGCTATGCTGACAAGTTTTTCAGCAAAAGCGGCGACATGAAGGAGAAAGACATCGCGCAGGTGAGAAAATCACTTGAACGCTTCGGCTCCGCCACCATGCAGCGCTTTGAGGATATGCACCGCGAATTTACACATTGCGGTACTCGGCCGTAGCGTCGAAACACGGGCACGCCTTTGCTGCAAAATCACGATGACCTCTGATTACGGCGCCGGGATAGCGCTCCTTTAAGCTGCGGAGCAGTTGCACCAGCGCCTCTTTTTGTGCCGGCGTGCGAGTGTCTGCCGGAGTTTTGCCGTCTGCCTCTAGTCCTCCGACATACACCACCCCAATGCTGTGAGCGTTGTGGCCGACACAATGCGCTCCCGCCAGCGCCTCTGCCCTCCCCGTCTCAATGCTGCCGTCCAGCCTCACGACATAGTGATAGCCTATGCCGTTCCAACCGTTTGCCTTGTGCCAAACATCAATCTGAGCCGCGCCGATATCTCTGCCACTCGGAGTTGCTGTGCAATGCACAATGATTTCGTTGATTGTCCTCATTACTTATCACTTATAAATTACTTATAAACCCGGCGCAAAGTTAGCCCTGCGCCCAAGAGCTATTTCTGCGAAAATGCACACTTGAATAGATGGAAACTTAGAGTCTGCGGTTTTTCACGGATGGAAAGTTCCCAAACAGTAGCATGAGGCATAAGAAGCACTCAGGAAAGAGCTGCATCGCAGCCAAAAGGTGCGTTAGCACCGTATCAATTATAGGCCCATGCAAGCGCGGCATAGCTGCGCGCAGCTATTACCGACACGCCGCCATGCGGCTTTCTGCGGCTCTGCCGCTTATTCCCCACCGTGAAAATCCACAGCACGAAACTTATTTTACTTATTGGACAAAATCCGAATAAAAGCGGTATTTTTGCAGGCTATAAATCCAAGCTATATAATCAGCGTATGAAATCTGTTCCACTTTATATTATTGCGGGGTGTATGCTGGCGTGCTCCGCGTGCCGCAACACCGCGCCGACAGGCGACCTTTCACTCGCAGAGAAACTTTGCGAGATAACCGACACTGTGCCCGGCACTGTCGGCATCGCATTTGTCAGCGACAATGACACCGTTACTGTCAACAACGGCGTGCCCTACCCTATGATGAGCGTGTTCAAACTGCATCAGGCTTTGGCAGTTGCCAAAACGCTTGCAGACCGGGGGCATAGCCTTGACAGCGTGATTCATGTATGCGGAGATGAGGTTGACCCGAACACATGGAGCCCTGTCATCAGGCAATATATGCCGGGCGATTTCGACATCGCCGTGAGCAAACTGATAAAAGGTGCTATAGTGCAGAGCGACAACAATGCAAGCAATCTGCTGTTCAGCCACATTGCACCGCCCACAAAAACGGATACTATAGTCAAGTCCATTGCCGGAAGCCATAACTTCCATATTGGCAAATCTGAGGCGGAGATGAAAGCCAATCCGATGCTCAGCTACCTCAACTGCACCTCGCCCCTCTCTGCCGCCGTACTCATCAGGCAGGTGTTTGAACAGCCATTGGTCAAGGAGGAATTCCAGGACTCCATCAGGCAATATCTGTCGGAAGTGACAACCGGACATGACAGGCTCGGCGCCGCAGTGCAGGATTCCGACATAGAGCTGTTCGGCCACAAAACCGGCAGCGGCTACCGCAATGAAATCGGCGACCTGATGGCTCACAACGATGTCGGCTATTTCCGTCTCGCCGACGGCCGCAGCTATGCCCTTGCCGTGTTTGTCCGCGATTTCAGAGGCACCGAGGCCGAGGCTTCAAAAATCATAGCGGACATATCAAAATGCGTGTATGAGCATTTCTCCGAAACCAATCTCTGATACCAGATTATTTTTGTAACTTCCCCCTCTAACAAACACATTCACACTTAACTTCAAAACAAATTCATGATGAAAAAACTGGTTTTCGCCATCGCCATGATTGTTGCGGCATGCACAGCTAAAGCCGCAACCGATTTGTCCGCCTACAGGGGGGTGTGGAGCAGCAACGATGCCGAAGCTGTAATCACTGACTCCATCTGCATATTTTATTATCAGGCAGACAGCACCATGCAGGCCATTCTTGCTATTCCGTCAGCCGACTTTTTCAGCAAGACGATTTTTTCAAAAGACGGAAAGGTGATGACCATAAACGACAGTCAGTCACTTGACATCTCTAAAACCGACGGCGAGTTAAACATCGGAGGCCGCACACTGAAGAAAGTGGAGAGCATCAACACTGTAAAACCTTACGAAATCGAGCCTTGCACATCAAAATTTGATGTCGGCAAGTGCCTGCAGCAGTGGAGGCTCGGAGCCGGCTACGGTATATCCGACAACATGATTTACTGTGAGGTAAATACCAACCGCCACATGTTTGTGTACATGGTCAGTCCCTCGATGGTCTACATCCGCGCGGCAGCCACAAGAAACAACAACAACGGCACACTGTTTTTTCAAAACATCCGCATGATGAAAAACCAGAATACGGGTGAGTACACCATGGCTATCGTGCCTGACAACTTCAAAGTATCACGTAACGACCTGGAAATCGACAACACAAAGTTCAACCCCGACGCCTGCACATTCAGCCCTGACGGAGGTATATACTGGTCACTCATATCATTTGAGCCTGATCTGATACTGCTCAACGGCTGCGGAGAGACATACGAAGTCAAGCGCCCTCCCCTCTCCACCGACAGCGAGTACTTTGAATATGTGCCGTACTCCCCGGAAGACAAATTCCTCGACCTCCGCTAACCAGATTATATAATTTTCTAACTTTGCGCAAAACTTTGTAAGCGTTTGAATTGTATAACAATAAACACTAACACCGAAACATAATTAAAATTCATGGTTATGAAGACACTTAAATTCTTGACTATCGGAGCTGTGACCCTGTCGCTGCTTTTTTCATCGGCAGGCTGCAACAGTTTGAACAATACCGGTAAGGGCGCACTCATTGGCGGAGGCGGAGGCGCGGCGGTCGGAGCCGGTCTCGGAGCCATAATCGGCGGAGGCAAAGGCGCCGGCATAGGTAGCGCGATAGGCGCGGCTGTCGGAGCCGGCGCAGGAGCACTAATCGGCCGCAAGATGGACAAACAGAAGGCTGAACTCGAACAGCAGCTTGCAGAGAAAGCTCAGGTAGAGAGCGTCAAGGACCAGAATGGTCTTCAGGCCATCAAAGTCACATTCAACGGTGGCATACTCTTCCCCACAAACGGCACTACACTCAGCACAAGCGCCCGTAAGGACCTCACCTCATTTGCATCATCGCTTCTCAACAATCCCGAGACCAATGTGCAGATTTTCGGATTTACCGACGACACCGGCGGCATGGCTGTGAACCAGCGAGTGGCAACCGGACGCGCCGACGCCGTGCGCACCTATCTGCTCAACAGCGGAGTCGCAGCATCACGCCTCACTGCCGAAGGCATACCGATGGCCGACTATGTGGCATCAAACGCCACTCCTGAGGGACGCGCACAGAACCGCCGCGTGGAAATATACATCACCGCAAACCAGCAGATGATTCAGCAAGCCGAAAACGGCACCCTCTCCATGAACTGATTCACCTGACCTTACATATCAAGCCCTGCATTGCGCCCATTATGGCTCATTGCAGGGCTTTTTTATCATCATACATTCACAAGTGTGCAATTTCGCAGAAAAAGGCGGCGCAGCGGGGGCTAACTTTGCACCGTCATGTATGAGTCTTTACGACATATAAGAAAATCCGTCCGGGACGGCTACTACTCGCCCGAGCACCCCTCCGCAGAGTTCCCCGGGGAGAACTGCAAGGTTACCGACTGTCAAATTGGTCTAATTAGCCCTATCGGTCTTATTGTCTTATTATTCATATTGGTCTAATTAGTCATATTAGTCCCATTGGTCCAATTTATTGCCAGCGCACCCGCGCCCCATAGCGCAAAAAAAAAGCCCCGGCAAGCGGACGCTCACCGAGGCATACATTTTGCATTACAAGAATCTTACTCCTGACCGAGAATCTCGAGCATCTTTATAGCGCTCTCGGGGATACGGGTGCCGGGGCCGAAGATAGCCGCAACGCCTGCCTTGTAAAGGAAGTCATAGTCCTGGGCAGGAATCACGCCTCCTGCGGTAACAAGGATATCCTCTCTGCCGAGCTTGCGCAGCTCTTCGATAACCTGAGGAACGAGGGTCTTGTGACCGGCGGCAAGCGAGCTTACGCCGAGGATGTGCACGTCATTCTCAACAGCCTGACGGGCTGCTTCGGCGGGAGTCTGGAACAGAGGACCCATATCAACATCGAAGCCGCAGTCGGCATAACCGGTGGCAACAACCTTTGCGCCACGGTCGTGTCCGTCCTGACCCATCTTGGCAATCATGATACGGGGCTGACGACCTTCGCGCTTTGCGAATTCCTCACACATCTTCTGGGCCTTGACGAAGTCGGGATCGGCCTTGGTTTCGTTTGAATACACTCCTGAAATTGTTCTGATTACTGCTTTATAACGACCTACAACATCCTCACAGGCATCGCTGATTTCGCCCAATGTGGCGCGCAGACCGGCAGCCTTGACAGCGAGGTCGAGGAGGTTGCCCTTCTTTGTGCGCACGCACTCTGTGATAGCGGCAAGAGCTTCCTTGACCTTGGCCTCGTCGCGGTGAGACTTCACTTCATTGAGACGCTCGATCTGCTCCTTGCGCACCTCGGTGTTGTCGATTTCGAGGATATCGATGGGGTCTTCGTGGTCAAGTCGGTACTTGTTGATGCCGACGATAGTCTGGCGTCCGGAGTCGATGCGGGCCTGGGTGCGGGCTGCAGCCTCCTCGATGCGGAGCTTCGGCAGACCGGTTTCGATAGCCTTGGCCATGCCGCCGAGCTTCTCGATTTCCTGGATATGAGCCCATGCGCGGTGAGCAATCTCGTTGGTGAGAGCCTCCACATAGTATGAGCCTGCCCAGGGGTCTACCTGCTTGGTGACCATTGTCTCCTCCTGGATGTAAATCTGCGTATTGCGGGCAATACGTGCGGAGAAGTCGGTGGGAAGCGCGATAGCCTCGTCAAGCGCGTTGGTGTGGAGCGACTGGGTGTGGCCGAGGGCTGCGCCCATAGCCTCGATGCAGGTACGGCCCACATTGTTGAAGGGGTCCTGCTCGGTAAGGCTCCAGCCTGAGGTCTGCGAGTGGGTGCGCAGCGCAAGCGATTTGGGGTTCTTGGGGTTGAACTGCTTGACAATTTTTGCCCACAGCATACGAGCCGCACGCATCTTGGCAATCTCCATGAAGAAATTCATGCCGATAGCCCAGAAGAATGACAGACGCGGAGCAAAGGAGTCGATGTCCATGCCGGCGTTTACGCCCGCGCGGAGATATTCCAGACCGTCGGCGAGAGTATAGGCAAGCTCGATGTCACAGGTAGCACCAGCCTCCTGCATGTGATAGCCGGAGATGGAGATGCTGTTGAACTTAGGCATATTCTGCGAGGTGTACTCGAAGATGTCGGCGATGATTCGCATCGAGAATTCCGGCGGGTAGATATAGGTGTTACGCACCATGAATTC
>JAIDJW010000129.1 GCA_029052015.1 Paramuribaculum sp.
TGCCGGGGTCGAGCTCAAGGCCTTCCTGACTGTAGTAGCCGAAGCGCACTGTTTCGCCGACATTCCATTCGCCGCCGTCCTGTGGCAGGATGCCGAGAAGCATCTTTACAAAAGTGGATTTGCCGACACCGTTCGCGCCCACGATGCCTACTTTTTCGCCGCGCGCGAAGTCGTAGGTAAATCCGTCAACGATTGTTTTGTCGCCGAACCGCTTGGTTATGTTGCGTGCCTCAAATATCTTAGAGCCTATATATGATGATTTGACATCAAGGTTAACGTCCTTCTCCTTGCTGCCGCCGCGCGAGCGCTCCACGAGCGAGTAGTATGCGTCAATGCGGAACTTTGCTTTGCCGGCGCGGGCCTGTGGCTGGCGGCTCATCCAGTCCTGCTCCTTGCGCAGAGTGTTGCGCACCCGGTCAAGCTCGGCGGCCTGTGCCTCGTGGCGCTCAGCCCTGCGGCGCAGATAATAGTCGTAGTTGCCGTCGTAGGAGAATAGGTCAGTATTGTCTATCTCGATTATGCGGTTGCACACGCGGTCAAGAAAGTAGCGGTCGTGGGTGACCATCAGCAGAGTGAGCCTTGACCTGCCGAGATAATCCTCAAGCCATTCTGTAGCCTCTATGTCGAGATGGTTGGTCGGCTCGTCGAGAATGAGCAGGTCGGGATTTTCAAGCAGCGCAGCTGCGAGCGCAACCCTTTTGCGCTGACCTCCCGAAAGATTGTCGACTATTGCGTCAATATCGGTGATGCGCAGCTGGGCAAGAAGCTGGGTGAGACGCTGCTCGTAGTCCCAGGCGTGGGCTGCGTCCATCTGCTGCATGGCCTCTGCAATACGGTTTTCATCGCCGCCGGACAGAGCGGCGTGATAGACCTTGACGGTGTCAACAACCGGGCCGGAGGAGTGGAGACACGCCTCAAGCACCGTGCTGCCAGCGGGAAACTGCGGCAGTTGCTCGAGATAGCCGATTCTCAGCCCAGAGCGGGGAATAATAGTGCCGCTGTCAGGGCTCTCTACTCCGCCGAGTATTCGCAGCAGGGTTGTCTTACCGGTGCCGTTGCGAGCTACAAGCCCCACTTTCTCACCTTCGGACAGACCGAAGGTGAGATCGCCAAAGAGCAGGCGGTCGCCATAGCTCTTAGTGAGGTTTTCTATCTGTATGACCGGAGCAGCCATTATTTACCGCCGGGAGTTTTCAGAGGTGCTTTCTGCGGCTCGTCAATCAGACCGCGGTTGCGTAGCAGCGCGTCGACTTTGGGTTCGCGTCCGCGGAATTTGATGTAAAGTTGCATCGGATCTTCGCTTCCTCCCGCTTCAAGCACATTTTTTTTGAAAGAAGCGGCTGTTGCCGGATCGAAAATGCCTTTTTCCTTGAAGAGCTCGAAGCCATCAGTGTCGAGCACTTCTGCCCAAAGATAAGTGTAATAGCCGGAAGCATATCCGTCGCTGCCGAAGATGTGGCGGAAGTAGGGGCTACGGTAGCGGAACTGCACTTCAGAGGGCATGCCGAGTTTGTCGGCTACCTGACGCTCGAAGCCCATGATGTCCATGTCGCCGTCGGGGGTTACTTTGCCCCACTGGAGGTCAAGAAGCGCTGCGCCAACAAGTTCTGTGGTCATAAATCCCTGATTGTGGGTGGAAGCAGCCTGAAGGCGCTCGATAAGTGAATCGGGAATAACCTCTCCGGTGCGGTAGTGGCGCGCGTATGTGCGTAGGAGCTCAGGCTCGAGAGCCCAGTGCTCGTGAATCTGCGAGGGGAGCTCCACAAAGTCGCGGTCAACATTCGTTCCGGCCTGGCTGCGGAGTTTTGCGCGGGTGAGCATGCCGTGTAGACCATGGCCGAACTCATGGAACATGGTAGCGACCTCGTCGAGAGTGAGCAGGGCCGGGGTGTTGCCGGCAGGCTTGGAGAAATTGCCTACATTGTAGACGATGGGGCGTCGGGATGAACCGTCGGGATCAACGTATGCGCCCTGAAACTCGCTCATCCATGCGCCCTGACGCTTTGAGGCGCGGGGGAAATAGTCGGTCATGAACACAGCAACATGGCTGCCGTCGGCATCCTTGACCTCATACACTTTCACCTCATCGAAATATTTTGGTGCGTCGGGAAGCTCGGTGAATGTTACGCCATAAAGTTTTTCTGCCAGAGTGAAAATGCCTTTGCGCACACTGTCAAGTGCGAAGTATTGGCGTACCTGGTCCTCGTCAAGAGCATATTTGGCTCTGCGCACTTTTTCAGCATAATAATAGTAATCCCAGGGAGCAATCTTGAAACTATTGCCTTCCTTGTCGCTGAGAGCCTGCATTTCGGCAACTTCCTGATGCACTTTCTTGACTGCCGGTTCCCATATTTTCATCAGGAGTCCCTCGGCGTTGGCAACATTCTTCGCCATAACGTTGGCGGTCATGTATGAAGCGTAGTCGGGAAATCCGAGAATCTGCGCTTTGCGTGCGCGGGCTTTGAGAATTTTGTTGATGACCGGAGAATTGTCATACTCACCGGCTGACGCAAGGGTTGTGTATGCTTTGTACATCTCCTCGCGCAAACCACGGTCGTCGGCATACTGGAGGAGGGGGAGGCGGCTGGGTGCCTGGAGAGTGAAAAGCCATCCGTTTTTGCCTCTGGCTTTGGCTTCTTCTTCGGCTACAGCGATATTGCTTGCGGGAATGCCACTCAGACGGCTTTTGTCAGTAACAAGAAGTTCGTAGGCATTTGTGGCGTTGAGGAGGTTTTTGTTGAACTGGAGATACAGGTCTGTGAGTTCGGTATTGATTTTCTTAAGTTCTTCCTTGCCGGCAG
>JAIDJW010000013.1 GCA_029052015.1 Paramuribaculum sp.
TATCGTAATGGATGCTTTCGGGGTCAACTCCCAGGCTGTCGAGCATCCCCTCCACTGCCTTACTCATCGGACCGGGCCACACATATAATACTCTATATCCTCGGGATTCTCATGATTCTTGAGATATGTGTCATAAATCACCTGATGCACGAATCCGGGAGTGTATTTCACACCTGCTGCGTCGGCAGCTGGGTCGGGACGGTCAAGCGCGAGATGGAATTTGAAGTTCGGAAAATCCTTTTCAAGCTGCAGGAAGTCGTCAAGATAGAACACCTCGTTGAGAGCTCTCGCACCGTAGAAGTAGTTCATCACTCTGTCGCGGGTCTGGAGAGTCTTGGTCATGTGCATGATTTGCGCGCGCAGAGGAGCCATGCCGGCACCGCCGCCAACCCACATCATCTCCTTCTTCGAATCCATGATTGGATGGAAATCGCCGTAAGGACCGCTCATCATCACCTTGTCGCCGGGTTTAAGAGTGAAGATATAGCTTGACGCTATGCCGGGCATAACGTCCATGAATCCGACCTCAGGTTTCGGCTTGAAAGGCGGAGTGGCGATGCGCACGGTAAGCATTATGCGGTCACCCTCGGCAGGATAGTTGGCCATCGAATAAGCGCGGACTGTAGTCTCCGTGTTTTTGCACTTCAGACCGAAAAGCCCGAACTTCTCCCACGCAGGCAGATATTCCTCACCGATAAGACTCTTGTCGATATCCTTGTCATAGTCCATTTCGTATGGAGGAATCTTTATCTGCGCGTAAGAGCCGGGGATAAAGTCCATGTGCTCGCCGGGAGGCAGAGCCACAATGAATTCCTTGATGAAAGTAGCGACATTTCTGTTGGAAATAACCTCACACTCCCATTCCTTGATGTCGAGAACTGACGCCGGCACACCGATTTTCATATCCTCTTTCACCTTCACCTGACATGCCAGACGCCAGTGGTCCTTGACCTGCTTGCGCGAAAAATGCACTGTTTCAGTCGGCAGAATATCACCGCCGCCTTCAAAAACCTGCACCTTGCACTGTCCGCAACTACCCTTGCCACCACACGCCGACGGAAGGAATACATTATTGTCGGCCATAGTGCTGAGAAGAGGCTTGCCGGAGTTCGCGGTCAGTTCGCGGTCATTGTTGATTGTTATATGCACCTTGCCGCTGTGCACCAGATAATGCTTTGCGACAAGCAGCACGCACACCAGCAGGATTGTAACTGCCAGAAACACCAGTGTGCCGGCGAGTATTGTCAGATTGCCGCCGGTGGCGAGCGCTAATACTGTAGCTGTAATCATGACATCATATTTTTATGCCGAGGAAGCTCATGAAAGCTATGCCCATCAGCGCGGTTATGATAAATGTTATGCCTGTGCCGCGAAGAGGAGCGGGCACTTTGGAATATGTAGCAACCCGTTCGCGGATTGCTGCGATGGCGACAATGGCAAGGAGCCAGCCGAGACCCCATCCGCCGCCGGCGCACACCGCGGTCCACACGCTGCCAAAATCTCTCTGCTGCATAAACAGCGAGCCGCCGAGAATAGCGCAGTTCACCGCGATAAGCGGCAGGAAGATGCCCAGCGACGAGTAAAGCGCAGGGCTGAACTTCTCCACTGCCATCTCCACAAGCTGGGTCATGGACGCTATCACCGCTATAAACATTATCAGCGACAGGAAGCTCAGGTCAACCTCGGCATACTCCGGTCCGAGCCATGCGAGGGCTCCGGCCTTGAGAACGTAGGTTTCGAGCAGATAGTTGGTCGGAAGAGTGATGACGAGCATAAATGTCACCGCCACTCCGAGCCCGAAAGCCGTCTTGACATTCTTCGACACTGCGAGAAAGGAGCACATGCCGAGGAAGTAGGCGAAAATCATGTTGTCGACAAATATCGACCTAATGAATATATTCAGATTTTCCATATCTTCAAGCTTTTATTTTCACGGTTCCTGAAGGTCTTTGTTGCGTGCTCTCTGCACCCAGATTATGCACGCCACCACTATAAGAGCCATCGGCGGCAGAATCATCAGACCATTGTTGACATATCCGGCCTCATAAAAACTGTCAGGCACCACCTGATAGCCGAGAAGAGTGCCGCTGCCGAGCAGCTCGCGGAAGAAACCGACTATCACAAGGATTATAGTGTAGCCCAGACCGTTGCCTATGCCGTCAAGAAACGAGGGCCACGGCTTGTTTGCCATTGCGAATGCCTCCAGACGCCCCATCAGGATACAGTTGGTTATAATCAGTCCGATAAACACCGAAAGCTGCTTGCTCACATCGTAAGCGTAAGCCTTTAGCAGCTGGTCGACAATCACTACCAGACCCGCTACCACAACAAGCTGCACAATGATGCGGATGCTTGTCGGAATAGTGTTGCGAATCAGCGATATTATCACATTTGAGAACGCAAGCACGGCTATGACGGACATGCCCATCACAATCGCCGGCTCAAGCTTGGCGGTGACGGCGAGCACCGAGCAGATGCCGAGCACCTGCACCACCACAGGATTGTTTTTAGAGAGCGGATTAAAAAGCACGCTCTTGCTTGATATTTTTTCTGCCATGGCTATTTATTGCTGAGGTTAACAAGGAAGGCGCGGTAGGGCGAAAGGCAATTGTCGAGCATGGAGCCTACGCCCTTGCTGGTGATTGTGCCGCCGCTCACCCCGTCCACATAATCGGCACTGGCGTCCTCAGGCTTCTGTCCGGCCTTGACCACTGTCACCGGAATAAACTCGCCGCCTTTGACAAGATGCTTGCCTTCAAACTGGTCGCTGAATGCCGGCTTCTCGATTTCTGCGCCAAGACCGGGAGTTTCGCCCTGATGGGCAAAATATGCACCGTAGATAGTAGAGCCGTCGGCATCGACTGCCACATAGCCCCATATCGGTCCCCAAAGGCCGGCGCCATAAACCGGAAGGATATACTTCAGAGAACCGTCGTCGAGACGGCACTCAAACACCGGCAGCTTGCGTTCCGAAGCCTTGAGTTTGCTCTGAGCGGCGACATCCACAGAAAATGCGTCACCGTCAACCGCCTCTCCTGCGGTATTGACAACCGTCTTACCTACTATATATTTTTCAAAATCGCTGACGATTTCTCCTGATGCCGGTACTATGCGCGCGGATGCGAGAATCTGCCGCATCTTGTCCATATCGGCATTGGCTTGCTGCTTGTCGCGCAGACTCAGCGAGGTGAAAGCGAGAGCCGCTCCTACCACCGCCGCCAGAATGACGATATATATTATGGTGTATGTATTGCTTTGTTTGTTCATCTTATTCCATTTTAGCTTTGACACGGTTGAGGCGACGGTTGACATTGACCTGCACCACGCAGTAGTCAATCAGCGGCGCAAAAGCATTCATCAGCAGCACCGCGAGCATCGCACCCTCGGGATAACCGTTGTTGTACACTCTTATTATCACCGCTATGATGCCTACAAGCAGACCGTAGATATATTTTCCCGCTCCGGTGCGTGCCGCAGTCACCGGGTCGGTTGCCATAAACACCGCTGCAAACGCAAAGCCGCCGTAGATGAGCTGCTGCCACGGCGACAGGAAGCTTGCGGGATAGGTGGCGGTAGCAAAGATATTGACTATGTAACCGGCTATGACGCCACCGGCAAACACGCTCACCATTATGCGCCAGCTCGCTATGCCTGCCGCAAGCAGCAGCGCGGCTCCGATGAGTATGCACAGCGTGGAAGTTTCGCCAAAAGAGCCGGGAATAAGACCGATAAACGCATCCCAGTTGCTCACCGGATCACCAACTATATTCTTTATCTCCAGAGCGCCCCCGGTGTGGGTGGCAATCTGCCCCAGAGGAGTGGCGCCGCTTATGCCGTCGGCCCCGAGATTGACAGTGCCGCCGATACCGCATATCGGGTTGGCGGAGATAAACGCCTTGTCGCCGCTCATGCTCGCCGGATACGCGAAGAAGAGGAAGGCGCGGGTCACAAGCGCCACATTAAATATATTATAGCCTGTGCCGCCAAACACTTCCTTTACAAATATTACCGAGAAGGCGGTTGCCACGGCAAGCATCCACAGCGGAGTCTCTATAGGACAGATAAGAGGAATCAGAATGCCCGTCACCAGAAATCCCTCCTGAATCTCCTCCTTACGCCACTGCGCTACTATGAATTCGATGCCGAGACCCACGGCGTAGGTAACGACGATGCGTGGCAGGATGGCAAGAAATCCGTAAGCCATCAGGCTCCAGAACGGAAATTCGGTAGCGCCTGCACCCAGGAAATTCTGATAGCCGGTGTTGTACATGCCGAACAGCAGGCACGGCAACAGCGCCAGCACAACTATTATCATTATTCTTTTTGAATCGAGACTGTCGTGCACATGCACACCCGAAGCGGAAGTTGAGCGCGGAGTATACAGAAAAGTCTCAAAGCCGTCAAACACCGAATGAAAAGCATGAAGCTTGCCACCCGGCTCAAAGTGAGGCTTTACACGGTCTAAATATTTTCGTAACATCTGATGTGTTGAATTTTATACTTCATTCAGTTTCCTTGCGCAGCCAGTCAAGCCCTTCACGAATGAGCTTCTGAATCTCGGTCTTGGAGGGGTCGACATACTCGCAGAGCGCAAAATCCTCCGGAGCCACCTCATAAATGCCGAGGCTCTCCATGCGGTCAATATCGCGCGCGCCAACCGCTTTAATTAGATATTCGGGCAAAATGTCCATCGGCAGCACCTTGTCATATTCGCCGCTCATAATCATGGCACGGCGACCGCCATTGAGGCGCGCGTCCGGCGAGAACATCTTGCGCAGCCACTTGAAAGGAAAAGCACGGCTGACACTCATCTTAGACGGACTCATAGAAGCCCAGCCCATGAATTCGTCAACATCATCGCCTTCGGCAATGACAGTCACCTGACGGTAAGGGAAGCGCAGATAGCCGTCCTCGCCCACTTTCGCTCCGGTGAGCACATTGCCCGAGATTATGCGGTGATGCCGCCCGTCATTTTTTATTCTGCCGGCAATAACCGATTTGATGTCCGCGCACTCCACCGTTTCCACGAGGCAGGGACTTTCAACTTCCGGACCGGTCACGGCGACAACCGTGGAGAAATCTCTGCTCCCACAGCTCATCACCTGTCCTATATGGCACAATGTTATAATATCCAGCGTCCATATTGTCTCACCCTTGTTGACGGGAGCTATGTTTGCCGCCTGCACTCCGGCATTGCCCGCGGGATGGGGACCTTCAACCGCTATATGCACCGCTTCGGCAGGCACATTTATTTTACTGTCGGGTCGGGTGCATATATACACCTTGCCGCTTGTGAGCTTTGACAGTGCTCCGACCGCAGCTGCAATCTCCCCCTCACGGCCGGCGGCGTATGCTTCCATATCAGGAGCGAGCGGCGCCGAATCAAATGCCGTGACAAAGATGTCTCGCGGTATAACATCGCCCTTAGGCACGATGTCGTATGGTCTCTGGCGCATGAAAGCCCACAGCCCTGAGTGTTTAAGCAGAGCGACAATGCCCTGTGCGTCCGTCGGCGCCACATCAGCAAGTATCATATCGGTCTGCTCCGGCGAGGGACTCACTACCACTCGCTCTATTTTGCGGCGGTCGCCGCGAACAACCGCCGACACGGTGCCGCTCACCGGCGAACACAATTTTATATCCTCGTCATTTTTATCATGAAGCAGAGGCTGTCCGACGAGCACATTATCCCCCTCTCTCACTTCAAGTTTCGGGACAAAACCCGGAAAATCATCCGGTGTCACCGCCACTCCCGAGGCTTCCGACCGTATCACGTCGCAACCTGACGCAGCGCCGTTAATCCTCAGATCAAGGCCGCGCTTGAGTTTCAAAGTATTATTCATTTAAAACAGCTGTTGGTTTGCAGAGTGCAAAGGTATTTAATAATTTGGAGAATCTTTAGCATTTAGTAGCAAAATGTCACCCCGGTCAAACACAAAAAAGCAAAAGACAGACTTACAGAGCGCCAAAGCGAAAAAATAAATCTGAAAAATTTTGTCAGATGAAAACAATATAATACTTTTGCATTAGTGTTTCAGCCAGAACCCAAACCGTAATAGCAAATCGATACCACGAAAACTGTCGAGAACCTGTCTTTACGTTGGCTACCGGAAGAAAACCAAAAACAATTTAATAATAACCTTAATAAAAACAATTAGTAATTATCTCAGTTATGGAAGCTCAAAAGCCCATTCAGCCCGCGGCAGCAAAAAAGCCGGTGGCTAAGAAAGAAGGTAGCAACGTTGGTGGCATCAAGAATGCGTTTCTTGTCATCATCGCCTGCTTCATCGTAGCCGTATGTCTCTTCATTTTCTGGTTCGGTCACGAATCACACTTCGAGGAAGGTCACCCCAAAGACATCTGGGGAACCATCTACATGGGTGGTGTCATCGTGCCTGTCCTCCAGACCCTCTTCCTCACCGTTATCGTTCTCTCTGTTGAGCGCTGGATTGCCCTTTCAAGCGCTAAAGGCAAAGGCAACATCACCAAATTCGTTGCCGGCGTTAAAGCTTGCCTCGTGAAGAACGACATCGACGGCGCCAAGAAACTTTGCGACGGCCAGAAAGGCAGCGTTGCAGCAGTTGTAAAGGCAGCTCTCGTACGCTATCAGGAAATGGACCAGAACACCGTTCTTTCAAAAGAGCAGAAAATCGCTACTCTCCAGAAAGAGGTTGAAGAGGCTACCGCCCTCGAGATGCCCGCTCTTCAGCAGAATCTCCCCATTGTCGCTACAATGACAACCCTCGGTACTCTCGTAGGTCTTCTCGGTACTGTAATCGGTATGATCAAATCATTCCAGGCTCTCGCACAGAGCGGTGCTCCCGACTCAACAGAGCTCTCAACAGGTATCTCTGAGGCTCTTATCAACACAGCCTTCGGTATCGCAACCGGTGCATTCGCCGTTATTTCCTACAACTTCTACACCAACAAGATCGATAACCTCACCTACGCTATCGACGAAATCGGTTTCTCAATCGTGCAGACATTCGCTGCCACACACTAATCTCGTATTACACCTTAATATAATATAACAACACTGTAATATGGGAAAAGTAAAAATTAAAAGAAAGAGTACCCTCATCGACATGACCGCGATGAGTGACGTGACTGTTCTTTTGCTTACTTTCTTCATGTTGACATCTACTTTCCTTCAGAAGGAACCGGTGACTGTCATCACACCGTCATCAGTATCCGAAATCAAGGTGCCCACAGCAAACGTGGCCTCCATCCTGGTTTCACCCGAAGGCAAAGTGTTCATATCAGTTGCCGGCGACGCCGACGCAGAGAACAAGGACACCTGGGGCTCGGAAGCCATCAGAGCCGAAATTCTCAAAAAAGCTGTTGCGGAGTACAACCGTCTCCATCCCAGCTCAAAGGTCGACCTTACCGAAGCTGATGTGGCAACGTTCTCCAAAATCAATATGTTTGGAGTTCCCTTCAAGGCTCTGCCGACATTCCTGAGAATGTCACAGACCGAGCAGGACAAAGTAATCTCTGACATGTCACGCGCTGATGTGGGTATTCCCATCAACGACAACAAGGATCTTGAAAAGCCCAACGAATTCCAAATCTGGATGCGCGCCATCTATTCAAGTGGCAACGACAACCTCCAGTCAACGATGAAGAAAGGCGAAGGTATAGCTGTCAAGGCTGACCGCAACACTCCTTACAGCACTGTTCAGCATGTGCTCGACAACCTCCAGACTCTCAAGATGAACCGTTTCAGCTTGATGACTGCACTTAAAACCGAGCAAGACTAATAAATCATTATGGCACAGATAGAACAATCAGACAAGGGCGGCAAAAAGAAAAAAGGCGCCCAGAAAAAGATGGCCATCCACGTGGACTTCACTCCCATGGTGGACATGAACATGCTTCTGATCACGTTCTTTATGCTTTGTACCACGATGATTAAGTCGCAGACCCTGCAGATCACCCTCCCAACCAACGAGAAGGTTGAGCAGCAGGACATGAGCAAAGCTAAAGAATCAGAGGCTATCACCCTCATTGTCACCACTGAGCGCAACGCCAACGGTGACATCAAGAAGGATGACGAAGGCCGAGACATGAACGTTGTGTACTACTACGAGGGACAGCCCAACGTAGCCGACGACGACAACGACGGACGTATTGACAACAATAACATCCACCGTGAGAAATTCCTCGGAAACGAAGGCGCAGTTCAGCGCGGTATCCGCAAAATCCTCCACGACCGCAACAAGCAGGTACTCGAAAAAATCGAGGTTGAGAAAGCTAAGTGGCGCAACAAGGAATTCAGCCCCAACAAAGAGAAGAACGACAGTATCTATCAGGCAAGGGCTAAAGAAATCCGCAATGACTCCACACTCACCCGCCCCGTTGTGATCATCAAGGCTACACCCGAAGCTTCTTGGGAAAGCCTGATCGGAGCACTCGACGAAATGCAGATCAACCAGATCTCACGCTATCAGATTGACAACATCAATCAGGTAGACTCTGTGATGATTCTCGATTACATCAGCAAGAATGGCAAGTAATTTGATGATTGATATATAAAC
>JAIDJW010000130.1 GCA_029052015.1 Paramuribaculum sp.
AAAAGAAAAGCTATCTCGGCGACGGTGTTGTGACCGGCTACGGCACTATCGAAGGTCGCCTCGTTTATGTTTTCGCACAGGATTTCACCGTATTCGGCGGATCACTCAGCGAAACCATGGCACAAAAAATCTGCAAGATCATGGATATGGCCATGAAGATGGGAGCACCCGTCATCGGCCTCAATGACTCAGGCGGCGCGCGTATCCAGGAGGGCATCAACGCCCTTGCAGGCTACAGCGAGATTTTCCAGCGCAACATCCTTGCGTCTGGTGTAATCCCCCAGATTTCCGGCATCCTCGGTCCGTGTGCTGGCGGTGCGGTTTACTCCCCCGCCCTTACCGACTTCACTATCATGACCAAGGGCATATCATATATGTTCCTTACCGGTCCTAAAGTGGTAAAGACCGTTACCGGCGAGGACGTCACCCAGGATCAGCTCGGAGGCGCAGAGGTGCATTCCGCAAAGAGCGGCGTTGCCCACTTCGCTGCCGAGGATGGCGAAGAGACACTCAAGATTATCCGCAAGCTCTTCAGCTTCATTCCTCAGAACAATCTCGAAGAGGCTCCGCTTGTGCCCTGCACCGACCCCATCGACCGCCTCGAGGATTCTCTCAACGATATCATCCCCGACTCAGCCACACGTCCTTACGACATGTACGAGGTTATCGGCGCGATAATCGACAACGGCGAATTTCTTGAAGTGCAGCGCGACTATGCCAAGAATATCATCATCGGATTCGCGCGCTTCAACGGTCAGAGCGTAGGCATCGTGGCAAACCAGCCCAAATACCTTGCCGGCGTGCTTGACAGCAACGCATCGCGCAAGGCTGCCCGCTTCGTTCGCTTCTGCGACGCATTCAACATTCCTCTCGTAACTCTTGTTGACGTTCCCGGATTCCTGCCCGGCACCGGCCAGGAATATAACGGCGTTATTCTCCATGGTGCTAAACTCCTCTATGCATATGGCGAGGCAACTGTGCCAAAAGTCACCGTCACACTCCGCAAGAGCTACGGCGGCAGCCACATCGTGATGAGCTGCAAGCAGCTGCGCGGCGACATGAACTATGCATGGCCTACCGCCGAAATCGCCGTTATGGGTGGTGCCGGCGCGGTAGAGGTGCTCTATGCCAAGGAAGCTAAAGCGTCTGACAATCCCGCTGCTGTGCTCAAGGAGAAAGAGGAAGAATACAACAAGCTCTTCTGCAACCCCTACAACGCCGCACGCTACGGCTATATCGACGACGTTATCGAGCCGCGCAACACCCGATTCCGCATCATCCGCGCGCTCCAGCAGCTCGCCACCAAGAAGGTTGTCAATCCCGCCAAGAAGCACGGCAACATACCTCTTTAATATAGATGAAGCGTTAAAAACAATCATTCAAACAGATTTCTATGAAAAAGAAATTGTCATTAGCGCTCATCGCCCTCCTCGCATGCGCGGTAACCGTAAGCGCCCAGGGGCGCCGCGGTCTGCGCATCAACGAGGTGATGGTGGCAAACGACAGCAGTGTGGTTGACGATTACGGCTGCCACAGCGCATGGGTGGAGCTTTTCAACTCCACATTCGCGCCACTGGAGATTTCGAGCGTGTTTATCACCGACGATAAAAACAACCCGAAAAAGTATCCGGTGCCCCTCGGCGATGTCAACACCGAGATTCCGGCACGTCAGCATGTGCTGTTCTGGGCAGACGGCGACCCTGCAAAGGGCACGTTCCACATGAACATCACCCTCAAGCCGGGTCAGGACAACTGGATAGGCGTATATGATGCCGACGGTCTCACTCTCATCGACGAAGTGACTGTGCCCGCCGCCCTCAAGCCCAACCACAGCTATGCCCGCAAGAAAGACGGCTTTGGCAAAGGCCCCGATGCATGGGAGATACGCGACCGCCTCAACGGACGCCACATCACCCCGAGCAGCAACAACATCATCAAGGACACTAACGACAAAGTCGACAACTTTGCCGATATGGACAAAAACGGCTTCGGCATGACCATCATGGCGATGTGCATAGTGTTCAGCGCACTGCTGCTGCTCAGCGTTTGCTTCTATATTATAAGCAAAATCGGCGAGAGAGTGTCCAAGTACAACAAAGCCAAGGCTCACGACATCGAGATAAGGACCATTGACAAAGCGTCACATCCTGATCACGACAGCGGAGAGGAAATCGCGGCTATTGTCATGGCGCTGCACGAGCACCTCGACAGCCACGACCGCGAAAGCACCGTGCTGACTATCAACAAAGTCAAGCGCGCATACTCACCGTGGAGCTCAAAAATCTACAGTATGCGCGATCTGCCGCGCCGATAAGATGCAGGCTATTTTGATTCACAAGTGAAAAAAAAATCACAGACAAAATGAAAGAATACAAATATAAAATCAACGGCAACACCTATAAGGTGGCTATTGGCGACATCGACAACAATGTCGCTCAGGTTGAGGTCAACGGCACTCCCTACAAGGTGGAAATCGACGCGCCCCAGAAACCCGTAAACATCGTCAACGCTCCCCGTCCCGCTGCTGCACCCCGCACAGCCGGCGGCGAGAAAGTCATCACCAAACCCGCAGCAAGCGGCTCAGGCCATCAGGTCAAGGCTCCCCTGCCCGGCACAGTGCTTTCAATCGCTGTAAAGGCAGGCGACACAGTCAAGGCTTCGGACACAGTTCTTGTTCTGGAAGCGATGAAGATGGAAAACGCCATTCATGCTGGTCGCGACGGCAAAGTCGCATCAGTAAGTGTAGCCCCCGGCGATGCGGTGCTTGAAGGCGCAGTGCTTCTCACACTGGAATAATCCACGCCAAGTGATAAAAAACGTTTCAATTAATCAAAACAATCGACGTCCATTATGTCATTTGGTGATTTTCTGATGCAGAATCTGCAACAGTTCTGGGAACTGACAGGTTTCTACAACGCAACCTGGCAACACTTTGTAATGCTCGCCGTAGGTCTGTTCTTCATCTGGCTCGCCATCAAGAAGGATTTCGAGCCTATGCTGCTCGTGCCGATTGGCTTCGGCATACTTATCGGCAATATACCCTTCAACACAGAGGCCGGCCTTGAAATCGGCATATACGAGGAAGGCTCAGTGCTCAATATCCTTTACAACGGTGTGAGCGCAGGCTGGTATCCTCCGCTGATATTCCTCGGCATCGGAGCCATGACCGACTTCTCGGCGCTGATAGCCAACCCCAAGCTGATGCTCATCGGCGCCGCAGCCCAGTTCGGCATCTTCGGCGCCTATATGGTGGCCCTGCTCCTCGGGTTTGCTCCCGACCAGGCCGGTGCAATCGCAATCATCGGCGGTGCCGACGGTCCTACCGCAATCTTCCTGTCGTCCAAGCTCGCCCCCAACCTCATGGGAGCTATAGCTGTGTCGGCCTACTCCTACATGGCGCTTGTGCCGGTAATCCAGCCGCCGCTGATGCGTCTGTTCACCACCAAGAAAGAACGCCTCATCAAGATGAAACCGGCCAGAGCGGTGTCGCAGAACGAAAAAATCATCTTCCCGATTATCGGCCTGCTTCTCACCTGCTTCGTTGTGCCCAGCGGTATTCCCCTCCTCGGCATGCTCTTCTTCGGCAACCTGCTTAGGGAATGTGGAGTCACCACACGTCTTGCAAAGACCGCGTCCAATGCCCTCACCGACATTGTAACGATTCTTCTCGGCATGACTGTAGGTGCATCCACACAGGCTTCTGAGTTCCTCACCGCCGAGACCATCGGCATCTTCGCCCTCGGTTTCATGGCATTCATCATAGCCAGCTCAAGCGGCGTGCTGTTTGTCAAGCTCTTCAACCTCTTCCTTCCGAAGTCGAAGAAAATCAACCCGCTTATCGGCAATGCCGGTGTGAGCGCGGTGCCAATGAGCGCACGTATTTCAAACAACCTCGGTCTTGAATATGACCCGTCAAACTATCTGCTCATGCACGCCATGGGGCCGAACGTCAGCGGTGTCATAGGATCTGCGGTTGCTGCGGGTGTGCTCCTCGGATTCCTCGCATAATCCGACATCTGCACATTTTATATAAAGCGCACGGCACAGTCATCCGTATATTCACGACTCTGTGCCGTGCGCTCTATTTATATTGACTATGATGCGAAATAATATCTGCCCACAAAAAAACGCCGAACCATATCCCGGAAGAAAACGTTACAACAATGAATGGATGTGATGGCGCTTAAGATTGTGCGCTCAGACCATTCTCTCTTTCCACAGACCTTTTAATGAAACAGGAAAAAACATGGTCAACAAAAAAGTAATAGAAACCTTATATAAGATATTCAAGGACAAGCCGGACAGTCCTGACGAGCTTGATATTGCCCTGCTCTTTGAGGATGTTGCCGATAAGCACTCCCTGCACATTGATGAAGGCTGGCTTACAATAAACAGCATCCCTCCACACAGCCCTTTTCACCGCATAGCGCTGGGCAGAATCCACGGCATAATCGAGTTTGAGGACGAGATAGCCATAGTGCTGCACTCATCCATTATATTCCTCAACAGGCACGACTCAAAGTCACATATACACATCAAGCAGCACAAGCCCTCGTTAATTGACCGGCTGCGCTACCGCACAACGACTCCGGAATAAAGAATATATATATACATATATGCCATTCATTACCTCACAGTCATTCAACCGTGCAGAAAGACTCCTCGGCAGCAATGTCATGGAGACACTCCACAGCATCAATGTAATCATATTCGGAGTGGGAGGAGTAGGCAGCTGGTGTGCCGAAAGCCTTGTGCGCACAGGTGTCTGCCACATTACCCTCGTCGACGCCGATATTGTTGCCCGGTCCAACATCAACCGCCAGGCAATGGCCACAGTGTCCACTGTAGGACTGCCAAAAGCCGAAGCTATGGCGCAGAAACTTCGCGACATAAATCCCGATGCGGAAATAACAGCGATTCAGGGGCTATATAATTCCGAAACTGCCGCATCATTCAATCTTGACAGCTACGACTATATAATAGATGCGATAGACTCGCTTGCCGACAAAGCCTTGCTCATACTCAACGCTACTTCGACCAAGCGCAAGTTTTTCTCTTCGATGGGAGCCGCGCTAAAGAGCGACCCCACACGCATTGAGGTCGCTGAATTCTGGAAAGTAAGCGGCTGTCCGCTCGCAGCCGCATTGCGGCGGCGCTTCAAGAAGAGCGGCAATATGCCGAGGCGAAAATTTAAATGCGTATATTCTCCCGAACTTCTCGAAAACAAAGATGTGGCGGAGGACACTTCAGGCGCAATGTCATTCAACAAAGTGGCTATAAACGGCGCTTTGTGTCAGGTCACGGCGACATTCGGACTCACACTCGCCTCGCTTGTGGTCAACGACATCTTTTCGCGGTTGAAATAACACAAAAATCTTTCATCCGACAACACCTGCTGTATCAAGCACATAGCTCCGCCACGCAAAAACAAGAGACATTTTAAGTCAAAAAAATACCACAAACTCTTGCACATATAAAAAAAACTCTCTACCTTTGCATCGCTTTTGAAAAACAATCGGGGTGTAGCTCAGTTGGTTAGAGTACGCGTCTGGGGGGCGTGAGGTCGCTAGTTCGAGTCTAGTCACCCCGACAAAAGCCGAAGCGGTGGAAGTTTCACTTCCGCCGCTTACTTTTTTTTGCAAAAAAAATAATATTGATCTGTAACAAATCGGAAGGAGTTTCGTCTTATCATAAAAAATCAACTCTAAATTCACTAAATTATGATAAGATATTCCATACTGCCCTCGGCCGCCGCGATTTTGATTGGCGCAACTGTTGCTGCCTGCGGCTCCTCGCAATCAGATGAAGCCGGCACAAATGTCATAGACGTTGCCCGAGCCATTGCCAACCCTACCGAAATCAAGGTTTCTGACCTCGGAAGCAAACTCAGCTATGTGCCACTCGAAACGACCGACAGCTCGCTCGTGCCTCAGAAATGGTATCTCGTGCCCACAGACAAGCAACTTTTGGTGGTAAACTACAATCCCTGGGGCACCACCTATCAAAATTGCCTTTCATTTGGCAAAAACGGCAAATTTCTTGGAGCCATAGGCTATGTCGGCGAGGACACCGAAGCATATTCAACCCCCTTTCCCCTCGTTTCAACAGATGAAAAGGCTCTGTACTTCTCACGCTGGTCTACCACAAAATATCTCCAGAAATACAGCATTGACGGAGAGTATCTCGGCAAAGCCTTTCCGTCGATACCCCCTTTGTGTCAGGCAAACTCAACACAGATAATGGACAGCACCATCATGTCGCCCTACGGAGTCTTTCAGGACGGACAGCTTTACATGACAGTCTACTCAGGCGACTTCAACGGTCATGTCGACACCCTCCCGGTCAATCCGCTACCACCTGCCGGCATAAAATATTATTCATACCAGAGCGCGACAATTGACGATGTGACTGGCGTCCTCCGCAATTCCATTGCATCCTATCGCGAGGTAAATGAACTCAGCAGTGAAAAAAAACACCACTTCAGCGCCGACCGCACCATACCTAAATTCTGGAGAACCGGCAACGAATACCACTACCGCGAACCATTTTTCGACACCATCCATAGCGTCACCCCCAATTCATTCGAAGTCGCATACATCTTTGACTGCGGCGAAAAAGCACTCAAACCAGCCGACATTAACACAAAAGGGATTAATCCCGACAACCTTTGGGTGACAGAAATGTGTGAGACACCCGACTATGTCGTGTTTGGTGCAAGCAAAGGATGGCTCGGCAGCAACACCCACTCACCTTTCATCGGCTATTTCAACAAAAAGACCGGCAAAACATTTGCCTCTCCGGTAGAAGAAGGTTTTGTTGACGACCTGACAGGCTTCATGCCTTTCCAGCCAATACTCGCCACTCCGAACGGAGAACTCATAGGCGTACTCACTATTGACGACATAAACGATTGGATGGACAAACATCCTGACGCTAAATTACCCGTTGAACTTGAGAATCTCGCAGAGGATGCGAATCCTGTATGCGTTATTCTGTCGAAGTAAAACAATAACACAGCTTCACAATGAAGAAATGCGCCGACGGTTACAAGTCTGGCGCATTTCTTTTGTGATTCACCACATATTGTACGCAAAAAGCCCTTTAAGAGAAAACCTCTGCAAGCTGTATATAGCTCATTTGCAGAGGTTTCACTTTTGGTCGGGGTGACAGGATTCGAACCTGCGACCACCTGGTCCCAAACCAGGTGCGCTACCGGACTGCGCTACGCCCCGTGCCGTTTTGCGATTGCAAAGATACACATTTTTTAGTTCATACACCTCATCCACTCCCTTTTTTTTAGCCGGCACAGCGATTTCGCCCTCATATTAAGCTTATTATATGAGATATTCGTTGTATCTTTGTAATTGAAAGAGCTGCTTGGAAAAACGTATTGTTGGATAAATCGAAATGAGCTATGAATAAGTGGCATAAAATAGCAGGCATTCTCGTTGGAGCAATTATTATATTGTTCCTTGTAGTATATTGTCTGCTAATGTTCTGCCCTCAATTATTTTGGAGTTATAAACCTGACGATGAATTTGACAAACGAATACGCAACGAAATAGTCCGGAGAATAGAAAACTATATAGAACAGAACAACAGGCTTCCAGAGTCATTATCGGAAATAGGCTTTGAGCAACTGCCGGGCTTGTACAAATATCGCGGGCATTCGGTTTGTTTGATTAAATGTGCGGATTTGGATTATGTGCTTGAGTGTTGGGATGATGTAGCTAAACTATGGCAGTATGGGTCAGAGAATAAGAAATGGTATGATTATGCCTATTGGAAGTTTGAGCCGCCAATAAATATAGACACTATACGGGGGATCAACAAGGCGTATTACTCGCCCAAAGAAAATATGCAATCGATATTTGACAGTCTAAGAATCAACGATAACGTCACTTCAATACTCGATTACGATGGCGAGGTAACGCCCGATTCGATAGCCTATATAAGATATTACACGGCAGACACTCTGAATATGGAAGGTTGGGTCACATATCGCGCTAACAGCCGTCCTCATTATGTGAAAGAATTTGGCGAATGGAAATATTATGATGGGAAAGGTAACTGCTATCGCAAATTCTGGAATTACAAACAAAACGGCAAACTGATATATGAAACTGACCTATAAAAGATTTTGGATATCAGATAGGTGCAAACCATTCATAGCCAGACAAAACAGACAGACAACCCCGGCAGAAATGCCGGGGTTGCCTGTCATCATGGATTATGAGTTTATGCTCAGGTGACCTTATTCATGGCCTTAAGTGGTTAGGGCATCCGATTATCGATTGGCTCAACCAAAACAGTTCCTCCACACGCTTGAGAAGATAATTTGCTCAATTTGCATCCAAATTTGCATCTAAACACTAAAAGTAATTAACTGCCTTTGGCGAAAAAGATGTAAATTTGCAAGTTGAATCATTATACATTGACAATTAATCACAGAAAAATATGAGCGAATTGCCTACAAAGTATTCTCCCACGGATGTGGAAGCGAAATGGTATGATTACTGGATGGACCACAATCTCTTCAAGAGTGTGCCTGACGCGCGCGAACCCTTCGTTATTGTTATACCGCCGCCAAATGTCACCGGGGTGCTCCACATGGGCCACATGCTCAACAATACCATTCAGGACATCCTCACCCGCCGCGCGCGCATGACCGGCAAAAACGCGCTGTGGGTGCCCGGCACCGACCACGCTTCGATTGCTACCGAGGCTAAGGTTGTTGCCAAACTCGCCGCCGAGGGCATCAAGAAGAGCAGCCTCACCCGCGAGCAGTTCCTCACCCACGCATGGGACTGGACCAACACATACGGAGGCATAATACTCAAGCAGCTCCGCAAGCTCGGCGCGTCATGCGACTGGAGCCGTACTGCATTCACTATGGATGACATCCGCAGCCGCAGCGTCATCAAGGTTTTCGTCAAGCTCTACAACGAGGGGCTTATTTATCGCGGCAAGCGCATGGTCAACTGGGACCCCAAGGCACGCACAGCGCTCAGCGACGCCGAAGTCATATATAAGGAGGAGCACAGCAAGCTATACTATCTCCGCTACAAAATTGTCGGCGAGGACAAATATGCCATCGTCGCCACCACCCGCCCTGAGACCATTATGGGCGACACCGCAATGTGCATCAACCCCAACGACCCGAAAAACACCCACCTCAAGGGCAAGAGAGTGATTGTGCCTCTTGTCGGCAGGGAAATTCCGGTTATCGAGGACGAGTATGTCGACATCGAGTTCGGCACCGGATGTCTGAAAGTCACCCCGGCGCACGACGCCAACGACTATATGCTCGGGCAGAAGCACAACCTCGACTCGAT
>JAIDJW010000131.1 GCA_029052015.1 Paramuribaculum sp.
TTTCGCCCACATGGAGGAGATAGACCTCTGCTGGCGCATACGTCAGCTCGGCTATGAGATAATGGTTGTGCCCGCGCGCGAGGTGTTCCATCTCGGCGGCGGAAGTCTGCCGGCGGAAAATCCGAAAAAGACCTATCTGAATTTCCGCAACAATCTGCTGATGCTGCACAAAAATCTGCCGGACGCGGTGAGGGGGCGGAAACTGTTTGTGCGCCGGCTGCTTGACACTATTGCCTGGGCTAAATTCATTCTGACTCTCGACTTTGCAAACGCGTCGGCGATTATCGGCGCACACCGTGACTTCGCGTCGATGCGTAAGAAATATGTCAATCATCCCGATTCCGATATTCTGCAGGAAGCTCCGAATAGAAAACTGAGCATATTGTGGCAATATTTCGTGAAACGGCATAAAAAATACAGCGAACTGTGAAACTGACCGAAATTCTCGCCAATATTAAAGAAAAACTCGGCATCGCGGCTCTGAAGCCGATGCAGGCGCAGGTTGCCGAGTGCCAGTCCGAGCGCCTACGGCTCGCCGCGCCTACCGGCAGCGGCAAAACGATAGCTTTTGTCATCTACGCCCTGAAGCGCATCGGTGCCCCCGGCAGGGGAGTGCAGGTGGTTGTGCTCGCACCTTCGCGCGAACTCGCGCTGCAGATATACTCCGTGATGCGGCCGGTGGCGGGCGGCTACAAGACAGTTGTTCTCTACGGAGGCCACAGCATGGAGGATGAGAAGAATTCGTTGTCGCCGGCGCCTGACATCGTCATCGCCACCCCCGGCAGAATGCTCGACCATATAAACAGACGCAATATAGATGTGTCGGCAGTGAGAGTGCTTGTTCTTGACGAATATGACAAATGCGTGGAGCTCGGATTTGAGGGCGAAATGAAAAGAATCGTGCAAAGAATGAGCGGAGTTCGCGCTATAGCGCTTACATCGGCGACATCCGCAATAGACTTGCCGCAGTATCTGCCTCAGGACGGCTGGCACACTTTTGACTTTGCCGAAGGTGTTTCCGCCTCACAGCTTCAGCTTGTGAGGGTGCAGAGTCAGGCGGTAGATAAGGCCGACACTCTGGCTGCGTTGCTGTGCTCTATTCCCGAACGAAAGGTGATAGTATTCGTCAATCATCGCGAAAGCGCAGAGCGCGTAAGAGATTTTCTGAAGAAGGCCGGCATATATGCGGGTCTCTATCACGGAGGACTTGAGCAGCACGACCGTGCTATGGCTGTAGAGCTGCTTGACAATGGCACAGTTGATGTTCTTGTGGCAACAGATCTTGCTGCGCGCGGACTCGATATATCAGGAATTGAGGCTGTTGTCCACTATCACATACCGCCGACAGCCGAGAACTGGATTCACCGCAACGGCCGCACAGCCCGCAATGGAGCGCCCGGCACTGTATACACCATCACTTCCGAAGCCGACAATATACCCGAATATGTGGAATGGACACGCGAATATGCTCCGAAACCGGATTACAGATGTCGCCCCGGGAGCGGAATCGCGACTTTGCACTTTAACGCCGGTCGCAAGGAAAAGATTTCAAAAGGTGACATTGCCGGCTTTCTTATTATTCGCGGAGGGCTGAAGGCAGATGAGGTCGGACGCATCTCGGTCCATGACCACGAGGCTCTTGCCGCCGTTCCCGCTGCCAGAGTCCGTGAAGTGATAAAAGCAGTTGAGCCGCACAGACTCAAAAATAAAAAGGTAAAAATCACTCAGGTGAGGGTGTGATTTCCATTCGAGTTTCTGTTTTGGCACATTTATGCTCTGTATGTGCCATTGGTTAAGGCTGTGTTAAAAAGGATACGTGTGTGAAAAAATGATTATTTTTGCATTGCGAACCAAAAAACGTTACCAAAATTACCTATATAAAACATGGCAAAAGCAAAAGGTGCTGTGGAAGTAAATGCTGAACGCTGCAAGGGATGCAACTTATGCGTCATCGCTTGTCCGTGCTCAGTGCTCGGTCTCCAGCCAAAGGAGGTGAATAACCGGGGCTATCATTTTGCATATACGGTCAATCCGCAGGCGTGCATCGGATGCGCGGCCTGCGCCACTGTGTGCCCCGACGGATGTATCGCGGTCTACAGGCTTAAGGCGGTATCCCCGTCCAACGATTAACCCATAGTGCCACATCAGATATAATATGGAAGACATCAGACTGATGAAAGGAAACGAAGCGATTGCCCACGCTGCAGTGAGATACGGGGTGGACGGTTACTTCGGCTATCCCATTACCCCCCAGAGCGAGGTGCTCGAAACTCTTGAAGAGCTCATGCCATGGGAAACCACCGGCATGGTAGTGCTTCAGGCAGAGAGCGAGGTCGCCGCTATAAACATGGTTTATGGTGGTGCCGCTACAGGCAAAGCTGTCATGACCTCGTCGTCAAGTCCAGGCGTGAGCCTGATGCAGGAAGGAATGTCATATATTGCTGCCGGCGAGCTGCCGGCGCTTGTTGTGAATGTGATGAGAGGCGGTCCTGGTCTCGGCACCATCCACCCCTCGCAGGCAGATTATTTCCAGGCAACAAAGGGCGGCGGTCACGGCGACTACCACTTTATTGTCCTTGCGCCGGCCACCGTTCAGGAAATGGCTGATTTTGTAGGGCTGGGTTTTGATTTGGCATTCAAATACCGCACTCCCGCCATGATTCTTGCCGACGGCATTGTCGGTCAGATGATGGAGAAAGTGGTGCTTCCCCCGGCACGTCCGCGGCGCACCGAAGCCGAAATAGCCGAGCAATGCCCCTGGGCGGTTACTGGACGACCCGAATGGAGAAAGCCAAATGTGATGACCACTCTCGAGCTTGACAGCTATAAAATGGAAGAGAACAACCGGCGTTATCAGGCTACATACGATCTTATCCGCGCCAATGAAGTGCGCTATAAGGAGTATTATACCGATGATGCCGAATATATATTTGTTGCATTCGGTTCGATTGCGCGAATCTGCCTCAAGGCAATCGAGGAGGCGCGTGAGAAGGGAATAAAGGTCGGTCTTGTGCGCCCCGTCACCCTGTGGCCGTTCCCTGTCGATGTCATATCCGGGCTTAGCCGCAAGGTCAAGGGCATGATGGTGGTAGAACTGAATGCCGGCCAGATGATAGAAGATGTCAGAATGGCGGTAGAGGGCAGAGTGCCGGTGCGTCATTACGGGCGCCTCGGCGGAATTGTGCCCAATCCGCAGGAAGTGATAGAGGCTTTTGAGGCCGAATTTTTAAAATAAGGCTGAAAAATGGATAATAACGAAATAATACGCCCTGAAAACCTCGTCTGCGCCAAGCCGAGGCTCCTTAACGACAACAATATGCACTATTGTCCCGGCTGCAGCCACGGAGTTGTGCACAAACTCATAGCCGAGGTTATTGAAGAGATGGGCATAGAGCATATAGCAATAGGCGTAGCTCCTGTGGGCTGTGCGGTGTTTGCATATAATTATATCGACATTGACTGGATTGAGGCTTCTCATGGCAGAGCGCCGGCGGTAGCTACCGCTGCAAAACGGCTCAATCCTGGCAAAATGGTGTTTACCTATCAGGGTGACGGAGACCTTGCCGCTATTGGCACGGCAGAGACAATCCATGCCGCGAACAGAGGTGAAAATATCGCCATTATTTTTATAAACAACGCTATTTACGGCATGACAGGCGGACAGATGGCTCCGACAACGCTTGAGGGCATGAAGACCGCGACTACTCCGTATGGACGCAGAGTGGACCTGAACGGATATCCCTTGAAAATCACGGAACTTCTGGCCCAATTGCCCGGCACTTGCTATGTCACACGTCAGAGCGTACACACTCCGGCATCCGTAAGGAAGACCAAAGCCGCAATACGCAAGGCGTTTGAAAACAGCATGGCGCAGCGCGGCACCTCTGTGGTAGAAATCGTGAGCACATGTAACAGCGGATGGAAAATGTCGCCGGCAAAGGCAAACGAGTGGATGGTTGAAAATATGTTCCCCGCATATCCCCCCGGCGAGCTTAAAAACGAATAACAATGAAAGAAGAGATAATCATAGCCGGATTTGGCGGTCAGGGTGTGCTGTCAATGGGTAAGATTCTGGCATACGCGGCTCTGACCGACAACCTTGAGGTCACATGGATGCCGTCGTACGGTCCCGAGCAGAGAGGCGGCACCGCAAACGTGACAGTGATACTTAGCGACAGGCCAATCAGCTCACCGGTGCTGGACACATACGACACCGCCGTGATACTCAACCAGCAGAGTCTTGACAAATTTGAGAGCAAGATCAAGCCGGGCGGCACTCTAATATATGATTCTTACGGCATTCACCGCAAGCCGGAGCGCACAGACATAAAAGTGTTTCGTGTCGATGCCATGGAAGCCACCTTTGATATGAAAAACTCCAAGACCTATAATATGATTGTGCTTGGCGCACTCCTTAAAATCAGAGGAATAGTGCCGGTGGAAAGTGTCATGGAAGGATTGCGTAAAGTTCTTCCCGAGCGCCATCATCATCTGCTTGGTCTCAATAGAGACGCCATTGTCAAGGGCATGGAGCTGGTGTGATACTATGCCTTTGTTGAAAAAAAATTGCGGCATATTATTGTCTATTCAGCGATAATATTTACATTTGCACCGTATTAATACAACATTCGTATAATTATTTTTATCCAATTGCAATTATGGCATACGTAATTACTGACAAATGCGTCGCTTGCGGCACCTGTCTTCCCGTTTGTCCCGTAGAGGCTATCTCAGAGGGCGATATCTACCACATCGATCCCGACACTTGCATCGAGTGCGGTTCATGCGCAGAAGTTTGCCCCAGCGAGGCAATCATTCCGGGCTAAACTGGAAAATATCAAAAAAACAAAGAGCCGTGTCCCTCAGGGGCGCGGCTCTATTGTGTTTAGAGTGGGGGAATTATTATCTGTTGAGTATCTTGCGTGCCATTCTCACTACAGCCGCAGCCTGGGTCTGCGCTCCGAGGTCGGAAGGATGCACATAATCCACCCATGAGTCAGGATTGTATCCTATCTCATCGTGGGTGAGGTAATACAGATTCGGTGTGCCCTTTGCTGCAAGCTGGTCGTATGCCACGCGCTGACCTTTGTTAAGGCGGGTGTAAAGTTCAAGCTGTGACGGATTGGAGGGGGCGTTGCTGTAGCCTGCGTGTTCCACCAGCAGAATGGGAGTGTCGGATTTCGCACGGATTTTATTTACAGCATCAAGCACGAGCTGCGTCACCTCATCCTGAGTTTTGTTGGTAAGATTCGGCATGCAGTCAAGGATATAAAGGCTCGCATCTATTTCGTTAAGAAAATCTATCATCTCTGGTTCGAGGCGTCCGTTGCCGCTGAATCCGAGATTGACGAGCGGCATATCGAGAGTGCGTCCAACAATATTTGCCCATGCCATGCCGGGGCGTGACGAGCAGGCTCCCTGCGCAATGGAAGTGCCGTAAACTACAACCGGTTTCTCTTCGCGGCGAGGCACAAGAGTGAACGTTGACTTGTCGTTGGTGCCGATTTCAAGCCATTTCACAGTATTGTAAAGCGGGAGGTCAAGAATATACTCGGTCTCAGGTCCGGTAAGGTCGGCAGGCGCCAGGTTGCCGTAGTTGAAGCGCACTGTGTCGCCGAACGAATAGCCTCCGAAGCAGAATTTGTTGGTGCCATCCTTGCCCACCTTATACATGTCTACGCCGGTCACTCCGGTTGCCGGCATGTGAGGCATGGCATGGGGACCTTCTACAACGTACCTTACATTCACGGTCGGGCTGTTTGTTTTGAAGCGGATTGCGAGTCCGGCAGAGTTGCGCGACAAATCCCACAGCGGTTTTCTTACTTTCTGCTCGGCGCGCGGCGGCAGACGGTGGTATGTGCCGGCGAGTTCTGATGTCCACTGCTGATTCTGAACTGCGGGAAATCCGGCCTGTGCGGGATTGACCCATCGGTTTTCGGCGCTCATAGATGCTACCGAAATCGATAGTAACGATAGAAAAAATATTTTTTTCATGTAATAATAGATTGGTATTATGTCGCAAATTTAGTGCAACTTTAGTTGAACGGCAAAAAAATGTGGGCATGGATGCCGGTTTGGCAAAGAATATTTG
>JAIDJW010000132.1 GCA_029052015.1 Paramuribaculum sp.
ATCGCGCAGAAAATAAAGGGATGCCTGGGTGCGGGCAAGGAAGAGCACGGCAAATCCGAGCACAAGGTTTTTCCAATAGAATATAGCCTCGAAGCCGTGGGTGGGCGCCCAGCGCGAGATGACGGGTGCGCCGGGGTCGAGGATATTGCCCATCTTTACCGTAAACTCCGCTCCGAAGAAGAACATGCCTACTGCCACTCCGAGAAGCACACAGCCGACGCAGCCGTTTATGAACAGAAACACATCGTAAGTGCGGGCGCCGTAGAGGTTGCCCGGCTTGCTGCGAAACTCATAGCTGACTGCCTGGATTATGAAGCTGAACAGAATCAGCATCCATAGCCAGTAGGCACCGCCGAAGCTCGTGGAATAGAAGAGCGGGAATGATGCGAAGAAGGCTCCTCCGAACACCACGAGGGTGGTGAACGTCAGCTCCCATTTGTGACCGAGGGAGCTAATCATCAGGGCGCGGTCCTTGTCGCCGATGCGCTGCAGGAGCATGGACTGGCCGCCCTGCACGAAGAGAAGAAACACCAGAAGGGCGCCGAGCACAGATATGAGCAGCCACCAGTAGGTCTGAAGATATTCAATCTGTATCATAAGTAACTCTTAAAAATTAGTTGATATTAAAACTCATCGGTAACTCGTTGTTTACTGCGGCGCTTTTCGATTTTGCTCGGCGCTTTTCGATTTCATCCTCAGGCATGTAGCTCGCTACAAACCTTCGTCTTCAAACAAAAATCACTCGAACAAAGCTCAAAAATCACTCGCAGCCAATTTTTGCGAGTTACTTAGCAGTCAGTCTTTATAGTTTTCGTAATCGGTGCGCGAACCTTTGTCGATAGAGCGGAGCATGATGCACACTTCGGCGGCAAGGAAGGCGGTGAACACAAGGGCAAAGAGCCAGAAGGTGGTCTGGACGGTGCCTGCGGATATGTCGCTGATAGCGGCGCGCACAGGCATAAGCCCCTCGATTATCCAGGGCTGACGGCCGACCTCGGCTGTGACCCAGCCCGCCTCGCTGCACACCCACACGAGTGGCACGCTTATGAGCCCGAGCCACAGAAGCCACTTTTTGTCGAACATCGCGGGGCGCTTATAGGCTGCCCACATAACCAGCAGAATGAAGAGCAGAAGATAGCCTCCGATGGTCACCATTATATGGAACGCGTAGAAAGTGACCGCTACCGGCGGCACAGCCTCGTAAGGGCTGTCAAGATAGCCATAGCCGAAGTAGCGGTAATTGTCCATGAGCACTGACTTGGCGCTGTCCATAGCGGCAGTGTTCATGGCTGCGGAGGCTACATCGTAGGCGCGGAGAGCCTCGTGGGCGCGCTTGCCGATGGCTATGCGGTCGGCGTAAGAGTCTGTGTATGCTGTGTCGCCGTCCTCATTGATTATCACGCCGTCAATGAGGTCATTGATGCCGGGCACAAAAGCGTGGGGATTGTGGGTGGCGAGGAATGATAGTCCGTAAGGGATTTTGACTGCAAACAGGAATTCGTCCTCATCGTTTTGCGGAGTCTTTGCCGGATTGAGCAGACCGAAGGCAACGATGCTCTGGTCGCGGTTGCCGTTGTAGAGCCCCTCCATTGCCGCGAGCTTCATGGGCTGCACGCGGGCCACATCGACAGCCGAGCCGTCACCGCTCCAGAGGGTGCCGAGAATACCTGCGAGAGCTACCCAGCCGCCAACCTTGATGGAGCTTAGAGCCATTGCCGTGGCGCGCCGGCGGAGCAGGAACCAGGAGCTGACACCTATAACAAATATGCCGGCAAGAACCCAGCCGCTGAGCACGGCGTGGAAGAACTTGTGGATGGCTACCGGCGAGAGAACGACATCACCGAAACTGTCCATGACATTGCGCATCTGGGCGGGATCGAACACCATGCCCACGGGGTGCTGCATCCAGGCGTTGGCTATGAGAATCCACAGCGCGGAGAGCGAGGCGCCGATGGCGGTGAGCCAGGTGGAAGCGAGGTGAAACGCCGGGCTGACTTTTTTCCACCCGAAAAACATCACCGCTATGAAGGTGCTCTCCATAAAGAAAGCGAGCAGACCCTCGATTGCGAGCGGGGCGCCGAAAATGTCGCCGACAAACCAGCTGTAGTTGCTCCAGTTGGTGCCGAACTCAAATTCGAGAATGATGCCGGTGGCTACTCCGACAGCGAAGTTGATGCCGAAAAGACGCATCCAGAATTTTGTTATCGCCAGCCAGCGGGAATCGCGGCGCCGGTAATAGATGCTCTCCATTATCGCCACTATGACTCCCAGGCCGAGAGTGAGCGGCACAAACAGCCAGTGGTACATGGCTGTGAGCGCAAACTGCCATCGCGACCAGTCGACAACGCTTATTAAATCGTTCATGATTGTAAATTGAATTTATTGATTATGGAAAAGAATTGCGGGGTTGGTCAGAAGGAGCATCAGCTCTGTCACTGCGCTCTATCATGGCTTTGCGCACCGCTCCGGCGCGCTCGGCGTCGGTGTCATAGTTGCGCTGAAGCAGGTCCGGAAAAAAGAGCAGCTTGAACACAAAGAAGAGTATAAAGAGCTTGATGAGAATCATCGCCCACAGATAGCGCCCCACTGTCATGGATCTGAATCCGTCGGCATAAAAACGGAATATCCGTACCGGCAGACTCGCCCGGGCGCCTTTGGTGTCGTTGCAGTTCTTCATCGGCTTATTTTATATATACATAGGTTAGATTTCGTAAACTTAACAATAAAAACAAGAAATACGAAAATTTGGATTAAAAAAAATATTTGTGGCTCTTGGCCGCGTTGGTTATATTTGCATTCAAAACACTTTTTTTATGAATATCATAACAGCAAAATCACTACTGGCAACCGGGGCTGCCGCAATAGCCCTCGCGCCTTCAGCCGGCGCCGCGCCTAAGAAAAATGCCGACAAGCCAAACATACTATATATAATGTGTGACGACATGGGCTACGGTGACCTCGGATGCTATGGACAGAAATATATATCCACTCCCAACATCGACTCTCTTGCCCGAAACGGCATCCAGTTCATGCAGGCATACGCCGGCAGCCCGGTGAGCGCTCCGTCGCGCGCGTCGCTCATGACCGGACAGCACTCGGGACACTGCGAGGTGAGGGGCAACAAGGAATACTGGAGCTACAAGGACACGGTGATGTACGGCAACAATGTGGATTTCGCCGTTGCAGGTCAGCATCCGTATGACCCCGAACACATCATTCTGCCGGAGATAATGAAGGACAACGGCTACACCACCGGAATGTTCGGCAAATGGGCCGGCGGCTACGAAGGCTCGGTATCGACCCCGGACAAGCGTGGCGTCGATGAGTTTTACGGCTACATCTGCCAGTTTCAGGCGCATCTCTACTATCCTAATTTTCTCAACCGCTACAGCAAGAGCGCGGGCGACACCGCAGTTGTCAGAGTTGTGATGGATGAAAATATAAAATATCCGATGTATGGCGATGACTATTTCAAACGCCCCCAGTACTCGGCCGACCTCATCCATCAGGAGGCCATGAAATGGCTTGACAAGCAGAGCGCCGACAAACCATTCTTCGGAGTGATGACATATACCCTGCCCCACGCCGAGCTCGCACAGCCCAATGACTCGCTGCTGCAGGGCTACCGCAAGAAATTTTTCAATGACCGCACCTGGGGCGGCTCGGAAGGCTCGCGCTATAATCCGTCGGAGCACACCCACGCGCAGTTTGCGGCAATGATTTCACGCCTGGACGCATACGTCGGCGAGATTATGGCGAAACTTGACGAGAAAGGACTCGCCGACAACACTATCGTTGTGTTTACAAGCGACAACGGTCCTCACGAGGAGGGTGGAGCCGATCCTACTTTCTTCGGCAGGGACGGCAAGCTCAAAGGGCTCAAGCGCTCATGCCACGAAGGCGGAATAAGAGTGCCCTTCATCGTAAGCTGGCCCGCTAAAATCAAGACACCGGAGAAAAACGAGCATATTCTCGCCTTCTATGACGTGATGCCTACAGTTTGCGACCTCATCGGCGCAAACATGAAAAAGTATGTCAACAAAAAGAAGGACATCGACTATTTCGACGGCATTTCATTCGCGCCGGTGCTCACAGGCAAGGGCGATGTGAAGAATCATGACTTCCTTTTCTGGGAATTCAACGAAACCGACCAGATGGCTGTGCGTCAGGGCGACTGGAAACTTATAGTAAAGAGAGGCGTGCCCGAACTCTACAATCTCGCTGACGATATCCATGAGGACAACAATATTGCGGAGAAACACCCCGAAAAGGTTGCCGAGCTTGTGGGAATAATCCTCAGGGAGCACACTCCGAACCCGCATTTCAGCGTCACTCTGCCGAAGGCTCTTTGAGCAGCGACGCAATCATGGCGCCGCCGTGGCCGGTAAGCGTCACACTCATCGCGGCAAGCCGCAGTTTAAGCCGCTCAATGCGGCGCGGCTCTGCCGACAAGGCTTTTTGCATAACCGTTTTTGCCGCGGGCTTATAACCCTCTCTGCGGCATAATCCACCGAGAATCATGCGCTTGGCTCGTGCCCAGCGCATTTCTTTTATGCGGTCAGCGCTGCGGAGTGTATTTTCAATTTTTTCGATTGCAGCCTCAAGTTCCGCGGCTCGGGCCCCATATCCCGGAGCACTTATGGAATCAGCCTCGGGGTGGATAACCACCGATGCGTCGCCGTGGATAAGAGCTGTGCTTTGTGACGCGACAAGCAGGCGCACCCCCAGCTCGAGATCATTCCAGCCTGGCAGACTCTCGTCCCAGCCTCCGACCCTGCGGAGCAGCTCTGTCGACACCGCAAAGCGCTGAGTGGCGAAGATGCCGTGGAGAATATGGTCGCGCATCAGGTTCTCGCCATCGGAGTCGCGCAGAGGCGATGTCCACCCGTCAGCATCCATCATAGCGGCGCCGAACCCAACAAGCTCGCAGTCCGGATTGGCGCGGAGATAGCTGTCAATGCGCTCCGCGTGGCCGGGGCGCATCTCGTCGTCCGAGTCAAAAAACATCACGAACGGTGTGGCAACGGCAGCCAGTCCGCAGTTGCGCGCGGCACTCGCCCCGGGAATGGTCTCACTCAGTATTTTCACATCTATGCCGGAATCCGATATGCTCTCCGCCCATTTGGAGAGGATTTGCGGCGTAGAGTCAGCACTCGCATTATCCACCAGCACTACCTCGAGCGGGCGCAATGTCTGGGCGGCAATGGACCTGAGCGTGCGTCCGACAATTTCCTGCCTGTTTCTGACAGGGATAACGATGGTGAGCAGCGGTTCGTTCTGATTCATTTGCGGGGTAATGGTAAATCGGGCGGCAAGCCGCGTGAATCCACGTCCGGCATAGCCGCCCGGTTATAGGGGTTGAAAATAACGGTCTGTTATGTTATTTGCTCTCGCTGACCTTGTTGTAGCGGGCATTGAGGCCTTCTATTACCTCCTGGGTTATGTCAAGAGCCGGATTGAAGTAAAAACCTGCGGAACGGCGGAGGATTGCGTCATAACCTTTGTCGGCATTGTAAGCCTTGATGAATGACTCGATGGAGTCGTTGAGCTGCTGCTGCTGGGCTGCCAGCTCCTGCTCGGTGGTGCGCTGCAGGCTTGCGAGATAATTCTGTGCATCCTGCTGCATTTTGTTGAATTTGGCAACATCGGCATCATAGCTTGCCTGCGACAGATAGCCGTTGCTCTGCATCTTCTCCTGAATCTGCTGGCCGAAGCGCTGGATTTCGCCGCCTTTGCTCTGCTCTGCGCTGCTGAGCTTGCTGTAGGCGCGCAGGGTGGCTTCCTGAACATCCTTTGCGAGGTTGTAGTTCGACAGGATAGAGTCCTCGTTGATATATCTTATGTTGAGAGAGGCGGTTGCGGGTGCATCAGAGCCACTGGAAGTCTCGGTGGCGTTATTGGCTCCGTCAGTACCGGAGCATGATGCGGCTGCTAAGCCGAGGATAAGCACTAATGAAAATGCCGTTTTTTTCATGTGAAATGTCAGTAGTTTATTATTTTTTGTAATCTATTTCATTTTTCGCACACAGCCTATGCCTTTTGAGCGCAATGCCGGAATGTCGGAGGCGTGTCCTGAAGGAAACTTTCCACCTCTGACAAAAAGCACTTTTACTCCGAGCAGCACTGCCGCCACAAGTACAAGCGCAACTGCGGCGAGCACTGTCATCATCGGTTATTGCGGTTTTACAGTGCAAATATAGGAAACGAATGCCATTTATTTGCAATGTGTCAATTTTATTTTGTAACTTAGTCAGCGCATAAGCGGATTTTTAACAATATTTTCACAAAACACCCGCCGACAACTTAATAACACCTTATAATATATGACAGTAAAGGAACTTGAACCGAAGCGCGTCTTCGAGATTTTCGATGAAATCACCAAAGTGCCCCGCCCTTCGAAAAAGGAGGCAAAAATACGCCAGTATCTCATCGACTTTGCCAAGAAAAACAATCTTGATGTAAAAACCGATGAAGTAGGCAATGTTGTAATGACAAAACCCGCCACTCCGGGCCATGAAAACGCTCCCACAGTGATACTGCAGGGCCACATGGACATGGTGTGCGAGAGCAACGACAAGTCTTTTGACTTCGACAACAATCCTATCGAAACCGAAATCGACGGTGAGTGGATCAAGGCTAAAGGCACCACACTCGGAGCGGACAACGGCATCGGAGTAGCCGCTTCGCTTGCAATACTTACAGAGCCGGAGCTCGTTCACGGCCCGCTTGAAGCATTATTTACTGTCGATGAAGAAACCGGCATGACCGGAGCATTCGGTATCGGCGACGGAATGATCAACGGCGATATTCTGCTCAATCTCGACTCGGAAGATGATGCCGAGCTCTTTGTAGGCTGCGCAGGAGGTGTCGACACTGTGTGCACCTTCACATATAACCGCTCATTCGCTCCCAAAGATTTTACCTATTTCAAGATTGACATAAGCAAAGGTCAGGGAGGTCACTCCGGAGGTGACATTCACCTCGGCCACGCCAATGCCAACAAGCTGCTCGCCCGCTTCCTTTTCAATCTTTCAAAAGAATATGAAATCAGCATTGCGGAAATTGACGGCGGCAACCTGCGCAACGCTATTCCCCGCGCCGCACATGCCGTTATCGGAGTGCACACATCGCGCAAAGAGAATGTGAGAGTGGCGCTCAACAACTATATCGCGGATATAGAAAACGAATATGCCGGCATCGAACCGACTCTTGAAATCACAATGGAAAGCGTGCCGACTCCTGATTTCTGCATTGACTCCAACACCTGCACCAATCTCGTGCGCGCTCTTTATAGCGCCCCCCACGGAGTTGTGTCAATGAGCCGCGAGCTCGAAGGTCTCGTTGAGACTTCTACCAATCTTGCTTCTGTGAAAATGGTTTGCGACAACCAGATTGTCGTAACTACCAGCCAGCGCAGCTCTGTTGATTCGCGCAAATGGGATATCGCCAATCAGGTTGAGGCATTGTTCCTCCTCGCCGGAGCTGAAGTCAAGCATGGTGAAGGCTATCCCGGATGGCAGCCCAATATGCAGAGCCCCATCATGAAAATTGCTTCGGAAGCATACAAGGAGCTCTACGGCATCACTCCCGCAATCAAAGCCATACACGCCGGCCTTGAATGCGGTCTGTTCCTACAGAAATTCCCGCACCTCGACATGGTGTCATTCGGTCCCACACTCCGCGGCGTGCATTCTCCAAGCGAGAAGATGCACATCCCTGCAGTTGAGCGCTTCTACGAGCAGCTTAAACTCACCCTCACAAAAGTTGCGGATGTAAAGAAGTAACATTGTAATATAAACTGATTACACAGTCAGGCAACCGATTTGTTTTCGGTTGCCTGACTTTTTTACTATTGATTGTTGTCACCTTTTGCTGTAGTTTGGTGTCCTATATACGAGACGCCTCAAACACACCAAATAGTATAAACGAAAAACTATAGAATATGACAACTGATGTATTAGTTCCAATCTTCATTTGCGTGGTACTACCCGTAGCTATTGTAGCGATAGTATTCGCTGCTATGTCAAACAGAGATAATAAGCGCTCACAGGTGCTCATCAAGGCAATTGAATCAAACAGTGGATTAGACGCTGCCAAATTGGTCGAAGCGCTTCAGACCCCTCAAAAAACATCACTTGAGTTACTGAATCTACGCCTGCTGCGTGGCTGCATCTTCTCGCTGATCGGGGTTGCGCTCTGCATAGTAGGCATTGTGTCACTCTGCATGGGCACAGAGTTCGCTGCCGATACCGTGAGTGTTCCCTTAATGTTCGGCGGAGCATCCCTCGCTATCGGGCTAAGCTACCTTATCGTTTACTTAGTCACCCGCAAACAGGTTAAGTACTGAACACCCCCCCCTATGACCCGCGAGCAATTCATATCGCGCGTAAATGCTACCCAGAAAGCGTTCAGACGCTTTCTGGTAGCTCTATGTTGCGGCGACACCATGTTAGCCGACGATGTTGCACAGGAATCGTATATCAAAGCCTATCTCTGTTGCGACTCATTGACGGATTCTGACAAGTTCAACGCCTGGATTTTCAAAATAGGCTACAACACCTTTTTAAATCACATGCGCGGACAACGGCTGACCGTCGGATATGAAGACGCACCGGATGTTACCGCCAACGATAGGGCGGATTCCACCTTTGCCTATCAGGAGCTGTATGAAGCCCTGAACAAGTTGCCGTCGAAGGAACGGACTTCAGTTCTGCTATTCTATATGCAAGGGTATTCAGTCAAAGAAATCGCCGAAATACAGGATACATCCCAGGACGCGGTAAAGAAACATCTCTCGCGAGGACGAAATCATTTGCGCGGCTTATTATCAACTGATTAATCTGACAGTACAATATGGAAGACGATAAATTGAAAACTCTATTCTCTGACTTTGAACCGGAATTGCCGTCCGACTTTCTGTTTATGAACAAACTGCAGGGAAGCCTGGATTCCGTAGAGATAGTCCGGCAACATAGTGCGGAAGTCAGATCACAAAACAAGAAAGCCGTAATGATAGCCGCATTTGTCGGTTTTATTGTCGGATTTATATCTTCGCTGTCTTTACCATATCTGAGCGAGGCTGTATCAAAGTGGCGACTGACATTGCCGGATGAATCCATGATGAAAGCACTTGCCGATAATTTTACAATTATAGCATGGATAATGATTGGAAGCACCGCAGTGTTCGCCGCGCTAAACACATACGAATTATCTTTGTCGCTGTTTAAAAGCCGACAACCTTGTCCCCAAAGAAATTAATATCCTACGGAAGGACTACACGGGGAAGGATGCCGGCAAAATGAGCCAGCAGCATACCGTAATTTGTTATCGGCACACCGGACGCGGATGCCTTGCGGACTCTTGTCAGTACATGGCGCCTGGTAAACATACATCCGCCGCAGTGGATGATTAAATCGTAGGCAGAGAGGTCCTCCGGAAAATCCGCACCGTTGCAGAAATCTATCTGCAACTCGGAGCCAAAGCGCGAGCGCAATAGTCGCGGAATCTTGACTCTGCCTATATCCTCGGTCTGCGGCACATGGCTACACGCCTCAGCTATAAGTACACGGCTGCGCGGAGTAAATGTGTCAAACGCCTTTATACCTTTGAGAAACAGCTCTGCATCCCCCTTATATGCAGCCATAAGCACGGAAAACGAAGTGAGCCTGCATCCTTCAGGAATCATGGTTGCCACTTGCCCAAACACCTGCGAATCCGTGATAATCAAATCCGGATTCCGGTCAATATGCTCAAGTGTGCCTGAGAGATTCTCCGGAGTGCAGCATATCGGTATGCATCCTTTATCAAGAAGCTCACGCAAGGTCTGCACCTGGGGCAGAATGAGTCTGCCTTT
Organism: Paramuribaculum sp.; assembly: GCA_029052015.1. GTDB lineage: Bacteria > Bacteroidota > Bacteroidia > Bacteroidales > Muribaculaceae > Paramuribaculum. The sequence continues at coordinate 9,854 of JAIDJW010000132.1, forward strand.
TGGCGCCTGCTTGTCCTGAGGCATTACAAGCACCACAAGGTCGCCTGATTTCACCAGACTTCCGGTGATTGTGATGTCACTGTCGGACATCTCGGCCGCAAGCCGCTTGAGAAGTATGTCAAGACCTTCGCCGGTGACTGCACTTACACTTATTGCGTCCTCGCCATATTTCAGAGCACTATCCGCATCGGGCGCAGCCAAATCACTTTTGCCTACGACTTTTATTACCGGCACGCCATATTTTCTTAGATTTTCCAGCAGATTCTTCGCTTCTGCCTCCTTTTGCGCATCAATTACGGCGATTACCATATCGGCTTTGGCAAACTCATCACGGCTACGCTCCATTCTTAATGCTCCGAGCTCATCACTGTCGTCTATGCCCGGAGTATCGACAATCACGCAAGCTCCGAGCCTGGGGAGCTCTACCGCTTTCTTTACCGGATCGGTAGTTGTGCCCGCACGTGATGACACAACCGACACTTTCTGAGCGCAAAGAGCGTTCAGCAATGATGACTTGCCGCTGTTGCATGTGCCGGCAAGCACTATATGGAATCTTTCGGAAGACGGTGTACTGTTCATCAGAATCTGAAATCTCTTTTGCCTTGCTCTATCTCATCGAGGCGCCGCCGAGTTATCCCGCGCACTTTCTCCGAATTTATGTATGCTATACCCTGCTCTATCGCTTTCTGCCCTTTAGCCTTCACTTCGGGAGATGCATAATCTTCAAGATACTCCTTGAGTGTGAGCAATGCGTTTGGTCCGCAGCAATCCGCGATTTTACCATTTTTCACCAACGCCATGAAACGGTCGCCGGTCCTCCCCTCTCTGTAGCATGCCGTGCAGAAGCTCGGCACATGCCCAGAGTCAAGAAGCCAGGACACTATTTCGTCCAGCGTGCGGTGGTCGCTGATGTCAAACTGTGCGCTGTCCTTGTCGCGCGATTCATCAGTATAGCCGCCCACACTTGTGCGGCTTCCCCCACTCAGTTGCGACACTCCGAGCTCTATTGCCCGGGCTCTGACCGCCGGGCTCTCGCGAGTGGACACAATCATGCCAGTGTATGGCACCGCTACGCGAAGCACCGCGATTATGCGGCAGAAGAGCTCGTCGCTCACCGCATCGGGAAAATCTGCGGTGGAAATATCGTCTGCCGGACATATTCTGGGGACACTTATCGTGTGTGGCCCCACTCCGAATCTGCTCTCAAGATGCTCGGCGTGCATCAACAGTCCTGTAAAATCATAGCGGTACGTGTTAAGACCATAAAGCACTCCAAGCCCCACATCATCTATGCCGGCTTCCATAGCGCGGTCCATCGCCTCGGTGTGATAGCAATAATCGCTTTTTGGTCCTGCGGGATGCAGCGCTTCGTAGTTTGCACGATTATATGTTTCCTGAAAGAGGATGTATGTGCCTATCCCCGCATCCTTGAGCCTGCGGTAATTCTCTACCGAAGTCGCGGCGATATTTACATTCACACGCCTAATCGCGCCATTGGCATGACGCACTGAATATATAGTTTCTATCGATTCGAGAATATATTCCAGCGGATTCATCACCGGATGCTCTCCGGCTTCGAGGGCGATGCGTTTGTGACCTATGCGCTGGAGCGCCATCACTTCTGCCTTTATCTCCTCCTGAGTGAGCTTGCGGCGCGCTATATTTTTGTTTTTGGCATGATATGGACAGTAAACGCAGCTATTCACACAATAATTCGAGAGATACAGCGGCGCAAACATCACTATGCGGTTGCCATAAAAACGTTGCTTTATCTCTCTGGCAAGACTTGCAGTTCTTTCAATTATTTCCGAATCGGTGGATTCGAGTAGCGTGAGAGCCTCGCGGTGGTCAAGCCCTTTCATAAGAGCGCCCTTAGCCAATATCCTCTCAAGCTCGCGCCTGTCGGAGCTATGACGACGGGCGTGCTCAATCGATGCCGATATCTCGGCATGGTCAATAAAATCTGTTGCTGATTTCGATTGCGGATTATACATTTTTGCTATGATTCTTTTTTGAAATCTCCACGGCTGAAATCGAGCTTCATACCCGCAGCCTCCACTCTGTTTCGAAGCTCGTCAAGCCCCTCGACCGACTCTGCGCCTGAGCTGGCTTTTCTTTCATACAGCTGGTAATCGCCACGATAATTGACCGGAGTGATATTAGGCATTACGACATTGGCTCCTGCCATCAGCCCTCTCTCTCTTCCATCCGGACTCAAAGTAGCCAGTGCGGTGGTTGAAGGGATATTTGCGAGTGGAAACATAATGCGTACAATTGAAATGAGCCTGAGGGTCAGCTCCACGGAGCCTGCAGGGAAGACGCCTAACGGGGTGGATTTATGAGGGATAAACGGCCCAATGCCTATCATCTCCGGCTTGAAGAGCTGTATAAACTTGAGGTCTTCGCAAAGCGTCTCAACCGTCTGTCCCGGTGAGCCGACCATCATGCCGCACCCGGTCTGGTAGCCTTCCGCTTTCAAATTATCAAGACACTCCATACGCTCACTTAGCTTCATTGACGAAGGATGAAGGCATGAATAATGGCATTCGCTTGCTGTTTCGTGGCGCAGAAGATAACGGCACGCGCCAGCAACCCGCCACCGATGATACACCTCACGGGGGCGCTCGCCAAGCGATAAGGTTATAGCCGCTTCCGGCATCAATGAGGCTATCTCAGCCACTGTATGCTCTACCATCGCATCATCAGCCGGCCACTCACCTCCCTGAAGAACGAATGTGCGCAAACCGAGCTTGTATGCCTGTCGGCATGATTCAACTATCGCTTCGGAATTCATCGAGTAACGGTGCACATCACTATTGCCGGAACGTATACCGCAGTACAGACAGTTGTTTTTACATCGGTTGCCTATCTCAAGAAGTCCGCGCACAAGCACGTTGCCATGATGCGCCGCCCGATTGGTTTCACCGGCAACACTGCCGATTAGCAATGCGTCATCGCCTGTTGCGAGTAGCAATGCCGCAAAGTCAGGAGCATCAATTTCTTGATGCTCTGACATAGCGGTCAATATCTCTCTGACTGTGCGGATAATCAATAAGTTTTTTTCTGACGCGCCAGCTCCTGGGCCAGACGTTTCTTTCCGGCTATTCCGGAATTGAAGGCACTCGGTCCAGTGATACATCCGCCCTCACACGCCATGACTTCTATAAAATTGCCAGGAGCCTTGCCTGCGCGCGCGTAAGCCGTCAGCACGCCTATATTCTTTTTGTTCAGGTCAGATACCTGAATATGATTCAGGCGCTCGGCATCAAGCGTAAGATATGACTTCACCGCGCCGGCTACTCCTCCTGCCTGCGCAAACGCGTGAGCCTCGCGCACTGCGGCAAAATCAGGGACATGACTCTCTGACTGCTCTACGTCAATGCCAAGGCCATCGAATACGCTTGCTATCTCTTCAAAACTCATAACATAATCTACAGCCTCATCCTTTTGCGCCTCGCGACGTTTTGCCACACACGGTCCGATAAACACCACCGACGCATCAGGATATTTCTCCTTCACTATTCGGGCAGTATAGTACATCGGCGATCCGCTTTCGCTGACATATTGCTTCATGGCCGGCATATGCTTGTCGACAAGCTCCATATAGCTCGGACAGCAGGATGTTGTCATGAAAGGCTGACCCGATTCAAGTTTTTCAAGCAGTTCATGCGACTCATGCTCAACAGTAGCCATGGCTCCCTGCGCAACTTCGACAACGTCCGAAAAACCGACTTCGCGCAATGCTCCATAAACTTTTTCGGCATCACTCTGGAATTGGCCGAGAATTGACGGAGCCACGATAGCAACAGTCTTTCTACCCTGGCGGATACCCTCAAGAACGTCAAACACCTGAGAAATCTCGAATATGGCGCCAAAAGGACACGCGTTAAGACACTTGCCGCAATATATGCACTTCGTTTCATCAATATGCTCCACGCCCTGCTCATCCTTACTTATTGCCTTTACAGGGCATGCTTCCTCACATGGCACAGGGATATATACAATCGCGTGATAAGGACAGCTCTTATAGCAGATGCCGCAGCTGATACATACATCATGGTCAATAAACGCCTTGCCATTGTCATTATTGACATGCACTGCTCCCTTGGGACAACTGTGGATGCAAGTACGCGCCACACATCCCCGGCACAGATTGGAAATCTCATAGTTTATCTGCACACATGCCGAGCAAGCCTCGTCTATCACGCACATGATATTACTCTTTGGCTTGCCGTTAACAGCACGGTCAAGAGCCGCAGATGCGTAGTGAGACAAAGGTGTCATCTCATCTGTTTCATCACTCATGTCCATGCCAAGCAGAGGCAGTGACTTATATTTCCACATCGCGCGCTCATGATGCACACAGCAGCGCATAGGGTGTTTCTTTCTTCTGGGCGTCAGTTCTACCGGCAGGCGGTCAATCTTCTGCATCAGTTCGCCATCCTTCCAAAGCTCTACAAGATGCTTGAGCAGACGATGGCGCACAATCATGATGTTGTTGGTAAATGCCATAAAATTGGTAATGATTGGTCACTTGGGTTAACAGAGGTGCAAAATTAACTAATAATCCCGACAAAAATACCAATCCTGCGTTATTTGATGGGTATAAAACAAAAGAGCCGCGGCCCTGTGGGGTCGCGGCTCTCGGTTAAGGGGCGGTTACCTACTTTCCCGCTTT
>JAIDJW010000133.1 GCA_029052015.1 Paramuribaculum sp.
TTTGTGTGGAAATTACCGCAGCGGGACTGTCCGGGATTCTCACCCGTGTTCCCTCTTAAGAGATTGTCTAAAATCTATATTATCTAAATATAGACAATCTCTGGCTCGCTTCTGCGAACCTTGACGGCTGCAAAGTTACAAAAAAACGTTTGATCTTTGCAGCGGCGGTAGTATCTTTGTGTTTCAAAACCTAAATTTCTGAAATCATGAGAAAGATATTTACAGCAGTGTGTCTGCTCGCCGCGATTGCCGCGGGTGCTCAGACCACAGTGAGGATGAGTGACTATGGCATAAAGCCCGGCAAGGGAGATGTGTCGGGAAAAATAGCAAGGGCTCTGACAGACATTGCAAAAAAAACAGGCAAGAGCGATGTGACTCTTGTTTTTGAGCAGGGTACCTATAATTTTTATCCGGAGAAGGCAACAAGCAGAACCTATTTCATATCCAACCATGATCAGACGAATCCCAAGGCGGTGGGTATTGACCTTGACGGATGGACCAACCTGACAATAGAGGGCAATGGCGCCGACTTCATGTTTCACGGGCGGATGCTGCCAGTGGCTCTTGTCAACTCGCGCTCATGCACTCTGCGCGGATTCGATATTGATTTCGCAATACCGCATATTACCCAAGCCACTGTTGTGGAGATGACCGACAGCGGCATGGTGTTTCGTCCGGAGGCGTGGACAAAATGCAGGGTGGATAAAAACGGCAGATTCATCGCAAGCGGCCACGGTTGGGAAAATACCCCGCTGTCGGTAATAGCATTTGACCCTGAAACACGTCAGATTGTATATCGTACAGCCGATATTAATTGCCCGCTGGACAAGGTGGTAGACCTGAAGAACGGCACATTCTTCACCTCACGCCTGAAAGACGCAAGGGTAAAGCCGGGCGCCAAACTTGCTATGCGCTCATATATGCGCCCCGCTCCGGGTATTTTCCTGTCGGAGGACATAGCTCCCCGTCTTGAGAATGTCAAGGTGCACTATGCCGAGGGCATGGGGCTGCTCGCACAGCTTTGTGACAGCGTGAGCCTCGACGGATTCGGGGTGTGTCTGCGCGGCGAGAATGACCTGCGTTATGTCACCACTCAGGCAGATGCGACACACTTTTCAGGCTGCAAGGGTCATATCGACTCGCGCAACGGGTTGTATGAAAATATGACCGATGACGCTATCAATGTCCACGGTACTTATCTCAAGGTAGTGGGACGCCTCGACGACCGCACCCTGGTTGGACGCTATATGCACGGACAGTCCTACGGATTCAAGTGGGGCGAGCCCGGCGACACTGTTCAGTTCGTTATGTCGCGCACCATGGAGCTTGCCGGCGGCACTAACGTTATCGCTGCTATCGAGGCATACGATAAGGATGGTATTGACGGAGCCAAGGAGATGAAGGTGACGTTCACTCAGCCGGTAGACCCGGCAATCACTCCCGAAGTTGCCTGCGGCATGGAAAATCTTGCGTGGACTCCGTCGGTGACTTTCGACCATAATATAATACGCAACAACCGCGCGCGCGGCACTCTTTTCTCTACCCCTCGCCGCGTGGTTGTGAGCCGCAACCTGTTTGACCACACCGCGGGGTCGGCTATTCTGCTCTGCGGCGACTGCAACGGATGGTATGAGACCGGCGCATGCCGCGATGTGCTGATCACCGACAATACTTTTATCAATCCTCTCACCAGCCTGTACCAGTTTACCGAAGCGGCTATCTCCATCTATCCCGAAATCCCCGATCTGGCTTCACAGGTAAAGTATTTTCACGGCAGAGGTCCCGGCTCGATTGTCATTGAGGGTAACAGGTTTGCGACATTCGACAAGCCGCTGGTCTACGCCAAATCGGTTGACGGACTGACTTTCCGCAACAACACAGTGACAACCAACACCGACTTCCCCGCATTTCATTCCAACCGGTTCACTTTCAAATTTCAGAGAGTGCGCAATGCAGTGATTGAAAACAACAACTTTGACCGTCCCGACGAAGTGAGCTTCGATATAGAGTGATTTAAGAGCCGGTTCGACAATAAATGTTAATTGCATGGCGGTCAATCGTCGAGTCATTTTCTTCATGCTTTGAGGGAGCGATGGGGCTCCATCGTGACCGAAAAGCATGAAGA
>JAIDJW010000134.1 GCA_029052015.1 Paramuribaculum sp.
TCCTTAGCTCAACTGAATAGAGCATCTGACTACGGATCAGAAGGTTACAGGTTTGAATCCTGTAGGAGTCACAAAAAAGAGAGACTGAGAAGCCTCTCTTTTTTGTTTTATATATCCTCCATGTCGCGGCGCATTAGGTGCGCCGCGGGCGTCCTATGACACCCGCCATCATGCAGTCAGAGCGATGCCGTGCACCTCAGCCATGCGGCGCAGGTTAAGAATAGCATAGCGCATTCTTCCGAGGGCTGTGTTTATGCTCACACCTGTGGCATCCGCAATTTCCTTGAAACTCATATCACGGTAATAGCGCATCTCAAGCACCTCCTTTTGTGCAGCCGGAAGCGCATCAACAAGACGGCGAACATCTGTGTGAATCTGGTCTGTCACAAGAATATCCTCGACAGTACCCTCGCTCAGTTCCTTTTTGTTCAGCAGAAGCCCCTCGCCGCTGTCAGCCGACACAGTGTTCTCCGACTTATTCTGGCGGTAGTAGTCGATAATCAGATTATGGGCGATGCGACTCAGCCAGGCTCCGAATTTTCCGCTTTCATTATATCGGCCTTGCTTTATTGTGACAATAGCCTTGACGAAAGTTTCCTGAAATATATCGTCAGCTATATCGCTGTCGCGAACAATAGAGTATATAAATGAAAAAACGCGTGACTGATGACGCTTGAGAAGGGTGTCAAACGCGTTATTGTTGCCTGCCGCATATTCAGCCACCAGGGACTCATCGGGCAGAGTTGCCGGATTATGATTCACTGTTCTAAAATTTTTATTGTTTAGAGTAGCAGTGTTTCGATAGGCGTTGTACTGTTTTTTAGTTAATTAATCAATCCTTGTATAACACTCGAGGCGGTTATTCTCCTCGAATGCTGCAAAATTAGCCAAGAGATATAAAAAAAGCACAACCGCCGTAACTGTTTTGTCACAATTTGCTCACATTTTTTATTTTATGACCGCGCGCACGGGCTTGACTCAAAAAAAAGCATTACCTTTGTTTTATATTGCGTGTGCCGCATCAAGCATGCACGCACAGATTCAAACCCACCATGTTTGACCGATGAAAAATATAATAGTCCGCTCGATTTCCGGAGCTGTATATGTGGCTTTGATTGTTTGCGCCATTATTTTCGGAGAAATTTGGATGTTTTCCGCGCTCTGCTCTGCTTTCGCTATACTTGGAGTGGCAGAGCTGCACCATCTATGCCGTTCGGAAAGCGGCGCCAAAACAGCGCTTGCGCCGCTTGATATGGCAGGAGCCTTCATACTCGTGGCTGCACCGTCGGCTATAATGATATATGCTTCATCCGGCGGACCATCCGTAATCGCCGTTACAGCCTCAGCGCTGTGCGCTTATCTCGTCTATTTCATCGCACGCCTTGTGTGTCAGCTGTACCTCCCAGCCGAAAATGCCATTGCAGCCACCTCGGCCGGCCTTATGGGGCAGCTATATGTCGCTCTTCCTCTATGCTGCGCGTCTCTGCTCTATCTTGCTTGCGGACCGTGGATAGTGCTCACCATGTTTATAATGATATGGCTCAATGACACTGGCGCATTCTGCGTAGGCTCGCTTTTCGGGCGCCACCGCCTGTTCGAGCGCATTTCACCGAAGAAGTCTTGGGAAGGATTTTTCGGCGGACTTATATTCAGCATCCTCGGAGGCGTAATCATCAAGCTCACATTCGGCGCCATGTCGCCGGGCTACTCCACACTTCAGATGTGTGCTCTCGGCGCCGTTGTAAGCATTTTCGCAACATGGGGCGACCTTGTTGAATCTCTGTTCAAGCGCACCGCCAATGTCAAAGATTCCGGCCATATAATGCCGGGACACGGCGGCATACTCGACCGCATCGACTCCCTGCTGCTTGTGGCTCCGGCAGTCGTTTGCTTCGTAACTATTCTAATCATTGTGTAACCAACAGCATTAATCACATCATATAATATGTCAGACCGTCGTTACAATCTTCGCGGAGTGAGTGCATCAAAAGAAGATGTGCACAACGCCATAAAAAACGTTGACAAAGGTCTTTATCCGAAGGCTTTCTGTAAGATAATACCCGATATTCTCGGAGGAGACCCCGAGTGGTGCAACATAATGCATGCCGACGGAGCCGGCACCAAATCATCGCTCGCCTATATGTACTGGCGCGAGACCGGCGACCTCAGCGTGTGGAAAGGCATCGCCCAGGACGCACTGATAATGAATATCGACGACCTGCTGTGCGTCGGAGCCACAGACGGCATACTTCTCAGCAGCACAATCGGCAGAAACAAGATGCTTATTCCCGGCGAGGTCATCGCTGCCATTATAAACGGCACAGAGGAGCTTCTCGCCGATCTTCGCGAGGCAGGAGTGGGCATCTACAGCACCGGAGGCGAGACTGCCGACGTCGGCGATCTTGTGCGCACGATAATCGTTGACAGCACTGTTACCTGCCGCATGAAGCGCGCCGATGTTATCAACAACGCCAACATCGCTGCCGGCGACGTTATTGTCGGACTCGCATCTTCAGGCCAGGCCACATACGAAAAGACCTATAATGGCGGAATGGGCAGCAACGGACTAACCTCTGCGCGCCACGACGTGTTTGCCAAACATCTCGCAGCCAAATATCCCGAGAGCTTTGACAACGCGGTGCCCGAAGATCTCGTATATTCCGGTTCCAAAGACCTTCTTGACCCGGTTGAAGGCTCACCGGTCAATGCCGGTCTCCTCGTCCTCTCACCTACCCGCACATACGCTCCGGTGATAAAGAAGATTCTCGAAGAGATGCGCCCGCAAATCCACGGCATGGTGCATTGCTCAGGGGGTGCGCAGACCAAAGTGATGCATTTTGTAGAAAACAAGCACGTCATAAAAGACAATATGTTTGAAGTGCCCCCGCTATTCCGCCTTATCCGCCAGCAGAGCGGCACAGACTGGGCAGAGATGTACAAGGTGTTCAACATGGGTCACCGCATGGAGATATACCTCGCGCCTGAAAACGCTCAGCGTGTCATTGATATCAGCCGCTCCTTCGGCATCGACGCACAGATTGTCGGCAGAGTCGAGGAATGCGCTACTAACCGCCTTACAATAAAGAGCGAATTTGGCACATTTGAGTATTAAGCTTGTCGCCACTGTAATCGGCACACTCCTCATGGGCGTGTCATGCACCGGGTCCGCATCATCCGATGCCGGCGATGCCGACAGTACGCACCGGCATATCCCTGACACACTCCGGGTTGTAACCCTGTATAGCCCCACCTCATACTTCATCTACCGTGAGGAAACCATGGGCTATGACTATGACCTGGTGCAGCGTCTGGCGCAGGACAAGGGCATTGCCATAGACCTCAAGGTAGCCCCGAGCCTGCAGAGCGCGGTAGGGATGCTTGATTCCGGCGAAGTAGACCTGATAGCATACGAGGTGCCGATAACCGGTGAATACAAATCACATGTGACGCCCTGCGGCATCGAGACCATCACCAACCAGGTGCTTGTGCAGCCTAAGAAATCGAAAGAGGGCAGAATAAAGGATGTCACCCAACTTGTCGGACGTAAGGTATATGTAGAGAAGGACAGCAAGTACCACCACCGCATGACCAACCTCAACGAAGAGCTTGGAGGGGGCATCGAAGTCATACCTATCGACCGCGACACCCTGATAACCGAGGACCTCATCGCCATGGTGTCCAACAAAGAGATTCCGCTCACGGTCGTGGACTCCGACATAGCAAGGCTCAACAAAACTTACTACAACGACCTCGACATCACCCTTCCGGTCAGCTTCGGTCAGCGGTCGGCATGGGGCGTGTCGCCGTCGTCACAGTGGCTCGCCGACTCTATCACTGCGTGGATGCAGGGCGAAAAGCCGCGCATGACCCGAGACGCCCTTCTCAAACGATATTTCGAAATGAGCAAAGGCGACCCCGACTCCCGTACGCGCTTTTCAATCGACCTTACCAAAGGACACATATCGCCTTTCGACCATCTTTTCCGCAAATATGCCGCAACAATCGACTGGGACTGGCGCCAACTTGCAGCGATGGGCTATTGCGAAAGCAAATTTGACTCCACAGTCGTGTCGTGGGCAGGCGCAAAAGGCATCATGCAACTTATGCCGAGTGTGGCGCGAGCATACGGCCTCAACGAGACCACTGTGACACAAAATGAACCAAACATTGCGGCAGCGGCAAAAATCGTCGCGGCGCTCAACCGCACTCTTGCCCCTAAAGTCCCGGATCCGGAAGAACGCAAGAAATTCATTGTTGCCGCCTACAATTCGGGCATTGCCCATATTCTCGACGCTATAGCCATAGCAAAGAAATTTGGACTTGACCCGCAGAAGTGGGACGGACAAGTTGAAAGCGCGCTGCTCATGAAGTCGAATCCGGATGTATATAACGACCCGGTGTGCAAATACGGGTATTTCCGCGGACGACAAACCTGCGAATATGTGCGCCAGGTGTATGAATTTTACACCCGCGCGCAGCAACATATCAAATCATAACACATAACCCCCCCACACACACTACACAAGATGAAGAAAAAGTATTTATCCGTGGCTGTAGCCATCACACTCGCATCATCACTGATGCTTTCGTCGTGCATAGGCAGCTTCGCGCTGACCAACAAACTTCTCAGCTGGAACAGACAGGTAGGCAACAAATTTGTCAATGAACTCGTGTTCTTCGCGTTCTGGGTGCTCCCCGTTTACGAAGTTTCCGGTCTTGCCGACATACTTGTCATCAACAGCATAGAGTTCTGGAGCGGAAGCAATCCTGTTGCCAAGGGCAAGAAGATGATTGACGGCAAGGACGGACGCTACCTGGTGGAATGTGACGGCAAAGGCTATACCATCACCGGCGAGAACGACGGCAGCATCGTGCGTCTCGACTTCGACAGCGCCGACCGTAGCTGGAGCATCACTTCCGACGGTGTTACCATGCCCCTCATGACCTTTGTAGACGACACCCATGTGCAGCTTCCCACCGCAGACGGCGGCATGACAACTGTTGAGCTCAGCCAGGCTGGGGTATTCGCATATCAGCAGATGGCTACCGAACAAATGTGGGCGAGCCGCTGATAAAGCAGCACCTCATATTTCACACAAAATGCGCTTGCGGATTCATCCGCAAGCGCATTTTTGTTATTTGTCGCTCATTTCGAGCTTGAGTTCGCCTCCAGCCATTATATCCGCATGAGATATATAGGGTTTGTTGTAAGGCTTGCCGTTGAGTGTTGACCCGCGGATATAACGCTTGGTAGCCGAGACTCCTGGAGCGCTCACGATAAATGTGCCGCCCGGCACCTCAATCGCCGCCTTTTCATAAAGCGGCGTTCCGAGCCAGTATCGACCGGACGCGGGCTCTACCGGATAGAAGCCAAGAGCCGAGAATACATACCATGCCGACATCTGACCCGCATCCTCATTGCCGCAGAGACCGTCTACCTTGTCTGTGTACATTTCCGCACAGATACGGCGCACAAGGTCTGCTGTCGCATCTGGCTTGCCAAGCATACTATATATATAAGGTGTATGATGTCCCGGTTCGTTGCCATGGGCATACTGACCAATCAGTCCGGTAATATCCGGCGACGCATCTCCGGTGAGTTTTGATTCTGCCACAAACAGCGAATCAAGCTTCGACAGCATAGCCTCGCGCGAGCCGAAGCAAGCCTCAAGCCCGGGAATGTCCTGGGGAACAAGCCAGGTGTACTGCCATGCGGTGCCTTCGCAATAGTCATCCACTCTGTGGGTGGTTGAGAAGGGATCGAAAGGAGTGCGCCAGCCGCCCTCGCTGTCCTTGCCGCGGATAAATCCGGTAGAAGGGTCAAAATAATTGCGGTAGGAATGGCTGCGCTCAGTGTACTCTGCGCTCAGCGCCGAGTCACCGACAGCAGCTGCGGCATTGGCGATAGCCCCGTCAGCTATCGCATACTCCATATCATACGCCACCGCCTCATTAAACAGATTGCACGGTATATAGCCGTAGTGCTGACGCAATCCGCCACCGCGCGCAGTATCCGAGGCTGTTTCGGTCATTGCCTTCATTGCGCGCTTCGCGTCTACACCCGGAAGCTGCTTCACAACTGCGTCTGCCACCGGTATGATGCCCGGATTGCCAACCATGCAGTCAGTTTCACAGCCCCACAGATGCCACACCGGCAATCTGCCCTGGGTGTCATGAATGTCAAGCATGCAGTTGACCATCTCCGCGCTGCGTTCCGGATCGATAATCGACAGCAGAGGCATCTCAGCGCGATATGTGTCCCAAAGCGAATATATGGTATAAGCCGGCTTTGAGTTTACATCAAAAAACTCGCACGGCATGAACATGACATGATACAATGCCGTGTAAAATTTCACAAGTTCGGTAGTGTCTGGGCTTTCCACCTTCACCTTGGCGAGCTCGCCGTTCCATGCCTTGTCGGCCTGCGCGGCGATGGAATCGAAATCCCATGACGCGCCTTCGGCGGCAAGATTAGCCCGCGCTCCGTCTACAGACGTCGGAGAAATAGCGACTTTCACAAGAATCCGCCTTGAGTCACCGGGGGCAAAATCAAGCCTGCCGAAGCGATTGTCAGCCCCATGAAATGTCAGCGAATCGAACGGCTCTGAGAATTCCGCGACAAAATATACCTTCTGGTCATTTGACCAACCGGTAGAGAAACGGTGACCGTATATACGGTTGTTTCCCTCTGCGGTTATCTCCGTGTCGGTGACTCTGTCCCAGCATCCGCCGTTCTGCAGGTCAAAGACTATTGCAGCCGAATCCGTTGCGGGGAAAGAATAGCGGTGATAACCCACACGCGAAGTCGCCGTCAGTTCAGCGTCTATGCCGTAGCGCTCAAGGGGCACGAAATAATAGCCCGGGCGCACCTGCTGCCGCGACCTCACGCCATAACTCCATAGACCGGACTGTGGTTCGCCGTGATGGCCGCGAGCATAAGTCACGTCACCTATTACGGGCATCACCGTGATGTCAAACAGGTCACCGACACCGGTGCCTGACAGATGGGTATGTGAAAATCCAATAATTGTGCTGTCTGAGTCATGATAGCCTGAGGTCCAGTCCCAGGCCTGGGTGATGGAGGTGGGACCGAGCTGCACCATGCCGTAAGGAACATTCGCACCCACAAACACATGACCGTGACCTCCGCTGCCGATGAGCGGATTGACAAACTGCGTGAGATTGGGAGCCTCTTCGCGAGATGCGCTGCAAGCGGCAAAAATGAGGCCCACAGCGATATATAGCGGTGTCTTTTTCATTTCTATTTCTTGGGATTCGAAGCGAGTTTGAAGCCGAGTTTGCCGCCATTGAGCAGCTCTTCGTGCGATACTCTGTACTTTTTGAGGGGCTTGCCGCCGAGAGTCATCGACTGGATGTAGATATCATCGGCTCCCTTGCGGTCTGCCTCGATTGTGAGCACCTTGTTGTCTGGCAAATCTATCTCCACTTCGTCAAATACCGGAGATGTGAGAGTGTAGTACGGTTCGCCGGGCGCGTCGGGATAAAAGCCCATCATTGAGAAGATAGCCCATGTCGACATTGTGCCGGTGTCGTCATTGCCGGGAATACCGTCTGGTTTGGTTGTGAAATGTTTGCCGAGCAAGCGGTTCACCTCCTTCTGTGTGCGCCACTCCTCACCATTGAATCTGCTGAAGAGATACGGATATGCTATGTCGGGCTCGTTTGCCGGATCATACAGACCGGTGTCAAACACCATCTGCAGCTTGTCGACAAACGCTTTTTTGCCGCCCATCAGCTTGGCGAGGCCATCCACATCATGAGGCACAAAGAAAGTATAGTTCCAGGCGCTGCCTTCGTGAAATCCGGGCACCTCCTCGAAGTTCTCGCCCTGACGGGGATTGAACGGAGTCAGGAATGTGCCGTCAACGTTGACCGGGCGAAGAGTTCCACTCTCTTTTGAGTAATAATTCTTGTAGCCTGCCGCACGTTTGCGCAGCTCCTTGGCAAACTCAACCTCGCCTCTCTGCTCTGCGAGCCATGCCAGAGCGGCATCGGCAACATAATACTCAAGAGCATGGCTCACGGAATTGTCGCCGCTCATGTCGGCGGAATATGCGCCGAGAGGCACATAGCCCTTTTCAATATAAGGGTCGATATCGGGGCGCATGGGATTGAATGCACCGGGAGTGGTTGCGCTACGCTTCATGGCTATGTAGGCGGAATCTATATCGAAATCGGTGAGTCCCTTGCGGTATGTATCGACTATGACTGGTATCGCCGGGTCGCCCTCCATAGTGAAAGTTTCGCGCCCGTAAAGCTCCCATTTGGGCAGCCATCCCCATTCCTTTGACATATCCACCATTGAGCGCACCATGTCAATCTGCCTTTCAGGGTAAACGAGTGTGAGGAGCTGATGCACATTACGGTAAGTGTCCCAGAGAGAGAACACTGTGTAGCGGTCATAATCCTTCCTGCCGTCGCCGAAACTTTCCATCAGAGGGTATTCGCCGTTAACGTCATTGAGGATATTCGGGTGAATCAAAGCATGATAGAGAGCGGTGTAAAACACACGCTTCTGCTCGTCCGTTCCTCCCTTGACCCTTATTCTGCCGAGGTCAGAGTTCCATTTTTCCTTTGCCTGCGCGCGGATTTCGTCAAAAGTGAGCGCCATCTGCTCCTTGTCAAGATTCTCGCGGGCATTGGCGGCAGACACGAAGCTCACTCCGAGCCTCACCTCCACCTGCTCGCCGGGAGCGAGGGAATCGTATGTGAAATAATAGCCTATATCATCACCTGATAGCTCGCGACCGTAGCGGGTATATAGTTTATAAGTGCCGTTGTCCTTGTCCCACGCCGCTTCCGGACCATCCATCACCGGCTGCATCTTCCAGTAGCCTGAAGCGTCCGGCTTGCGGCTCACCCTCATCACAAAATAGACCGGGAAAACCGCCTGCGCGTTATAGCAGAAAGTACCCAACAGCTTGCTGCCCTCTATCTCGGTGTCGCTCACGCGGCGCACAGTTGCTCCGCTTTCATTGGTCAAACCTTCACCGAGATTGATGATTATATTGCTTTTGCCGCCGGGAAAGGTGTATCTCTCCGCCGAAGTACGTGTTGTTACCGTAACTTCTGTAAGGATGTCGTATTTTGTCAGCTTGTTGGAATAATATCCGGGCACAGCCGTTTCCTGCGTATATGCCGAGCCGTATTTGTGATAATCGGGCTCGATATTTCCCGTTGTCGCCATAGTGAGCAGCGAGCCAAGGTCCGGACAGCCGACACCGCTGAGAGCAACATGGGCATAGCCTGTAAAGTACTTGTTGGTCACATCGTAGGGAGTGCTCCACCACCGGGAATCCTTGTCAAAGCGGTTTTCTTTAGAGCCCATCACATTGAAAGGCACCGCCTGCATCAGTCCGTTAGGCACAAGCGCGCCCGGATTGGTAGTGCCGTAATTTGTGGTTCCGACAAACGGATTAACATAAGATGTGTAGTCGGTCTGCGCCGTCATTGTCATTGCTGCCATGCCAAAGAATGCGGCAGCGGCAATAGATTTATATGATATCATGGTTCAAGGTGTTGTTACTTAGTGCAAAAATAGCCATAATCAGCGAAACAAACGGTCTTTTCACAAAAATTTTGCAATAAGCCGGATTGTTAGTATATTTGCAAGTCATAGCGTACTGACAATATATTGATTAACCTCTCCGGTCATGTCCGGGGAACCGTCAAACCAATCGATATACAGGAATGGGAAAGAGATTTATCAAGATAACATCGGTTTTGCTTGCTCTCTGCGCAGGCACCGCTTTTCTCGCGGCTCAGGATTCAGAGCCGACTGAGCCTCAAGTAATAGCAGTCGGCAATCTGGAATATGAGGTTACAGGTCTTGAACAGGTAGCGGTAAGAGGACTCGCACCGGATGTCACGGTCGCCGACCTGGTGATACCCTCAACCATTATGGACGGCATGCAGCCATACACAGTCGTCGCCATAAAAGACAATGCCTTTACAAGAAATACATCTATAACGAAACTCACGGTAGAATCCGGAATAGAGACAATCGGCAAGTCCGCTTTTGACGGATGTGTCAGTCTTGAAGACCTTACTCTACCGGAAACTTTGATAGAATTAGGCGACGCAGCATTTAATGGCTGTAATTTCGATGCCCTGAATCTGCCGTCCTCTTTGTCTTCCATACCTCACAATGCATTTGCAAACAATGAGGCTCTTTTGGTAGTGAGCGGTGGCAGCGGCATTACAGAGATTGGAGAAAGGGCCTTCTACAAC
>JAIDJW010000135.1:0-2169 GCA_029052015.1 Paramuribaculum sp.
TGGGATGTGCGCGCAGCATCATAGAACTCTTACAGCTATGACCCTGGATAAGAAAAAACTCAGTGTGCCATTTATTCCGGAACTCGACAGCATGAGTCTGGAACAGGTTATTCCCGTGCTTGACGAGAAAGCAGTGAGACGTACTGTCGACTGCCTTAACTGGAAAAACGAGTATCCTTACCATCCTCTCACAGCTTTTTCTATAGCTCACTCCGAAACCTGCATCTACATCGACTTCTTTGTGAGATGCAACTATCTTCGTGCTGTCAATTATAAAAACAACTCTGATGTGTATCAGGACAGCTGCGTGGAGTTCTTTGTGGCGCCCGACGGAGTTGCTCCATATTACAATTTCGAATTCAACTGCATCGGCACCATCCATGCGGCAAAACGAATGGACCGCCACAGCGGAGAACCTTTGAACGATGCACAGCTTGACAGTGTACGTCGCCTCGCATCTTGTGGCACACGCCCCTTCAATGAACTTGAGGGAATGTTCTCTTGGAATCTTGTCGTTGCCATACCTCTTGAACTTATCGGTGTAAAATATGAAGGCAAGCCGATAGTACTCCATGGCAATTTCTACAAGTGCGCTGATGCCACCTCCGATCCTCATTATCTGTCATGGTCACCGATTGACACTCCACACCCAGATTTCCATCGTCCGGAATTTTTCGGCGAAATTACATTGGAATGATTCTACAGAATCTCTCGCAGAGCTTATTACCACGAGGCTATGACAGAACAGTCATAGCCTCGTTTAGTTTTTATTAACTTGCAAGTGCAACAACACTGCTTGTCAAGCTAACTATTTTTGTGGGCAAAATAACAATATTATCGTTAAAATATTGACAAAATGCCTACACTTACAATATCTCACTCCGCCCCACATACCGGTTGCAATGATAATCAGACATCAGATGAACGGCGCCTGCATATCGGATTTCCAAGTCCGGCAAATGACTTTATAAAAGAGCATATAGATCTCAATCACCTTATAGTCAAGCATCCGGCATCCACCTTCTATGCGCGGGTCGAAGGCAGCTCGATGAAAGGGGCGGGAATTGGGGACGGTGATCTTATTGTAATTGACCGTTCATTGGATGCTGCTGACGGAGATATTGCTGTATGTTGCCTTGATGGTAAATTCATTCTCCGAAGATTACGTTTTGCCGCCGGGCAACACTTGCTTCTTTGTGCCGACCCTGCAGTCATACCATCACTGGAGATAACGGCGGAAACGGATTTCTCTGTATGGGGAGTGGTTACACACACCATAAAATCCAATCGCCGAAACAGGAAGCTACAATGATCGGACTTGCCGACTGCAACAATTTTTTTGTCAGTTGCGAAAGGGTGTTCCGCCCCGACCTAACTAAGCGCCCTGTTATTGTGCTCAGCAACAACGACGGCTGTGCGGTAGCGCTGTCGGCAGAAGCCAAAAGTCTGGGATTTCGCCGTGGAGATCCGTATTTTAAAATCCGACAGCATCCCGGCTCCAAAGCGCTTGCCGTGTTTTCCAGCAATCATCGGCTATATGGCGATATGTCTGCTCGTGTTATGACTATTCTACGGTCATTGGTGAGTAAAGTTGACGTATATTCCATTGATGAAGCGTTTCTTGAGATAGATGATTCGATAACCGACTTTGCAGACTTTGCCGGATATGTCGTGGCAAAGGTCAGACACGATACCGGAATACCGGTGTCAATAGGCATCGCGCCCACAAAAACACTTGCTAAAATAGCTTCACACTTTGCAAAAAGGTACAAGGGATATAAAGGTGTATGCATTATCGACACACCGGCAAAAACACAGACGGCACTTGAGCTGACAGACATAGGGGATGTGTGGGGAATCGGACGTCGACTCACAAAACGTCTCAGACAATATGGCATCAACACAGCACTTGAACTTGCCTCGCTGCCCCAAAAAAGCGCGGAAGCGATATTCAACATCACAGGTATGCGCACCTGGCGCGAACTCAACGGCTGTCCGTGCATATCCATCGACATAATGTCGCCGGAACGCAAAACGATAACATCATCACGCTCTTTTGCTGCCGAAACAAACGACTTTGGCAAACTGAGACAAGCATTGGCTGGATTTGCAACTATAGCGGCAAGAAAACTCAGGGAAAACGGTGGATATGCACTGGAGGTAGAGACA
>JAIDJW010000135.1:2179-7424 GCA_029052015.1 Paramuribaculum sp.
GTAGAGACATTTATCTCTACAAACCGTTTTCACAGGTATGCTCCGCAATATTTCAATTCAGCCGCAGTGGCTCTTCTTGAACCCACAGACTTCCCTGCCGATATCATCAAAGCTGCGGATACCGCACTGAAACGTATATATCGCCCGGAATTCAGATATAAAAAAGCCGGAATCACGATTAGCCGCATCGCCCCAACACTCCAGCCCACTCTATTCACAGACCTCAATAAAGTATCGCGTCTGGACAGACTTATGCGGACAGTGGATGCAATAAATCGGTCGTGTCACACACCTGACACTGTAAGAATAGCATCTATGGGTAACGGATTTGAGGATATGATAAACCAAAAATATATATCAAAACTCTACACCACCCGTATAAATGACATAATAACAGTGCACACATAATCGCCTGTTACACAATCATTTTTCAGCGACAGCGAAAATAATAATCAAATAAAGCAGAAAAAAAGTGCAGAATATGCTTGCAGTTTCAAAAAAAGTGACTACCTTTGCAGTGTCGATTGAGAGAAATCGATAAGACAATTGGTGATTTAGTGTAGTGGCCTAGCACGCCACCCTCTCACGGTGGAGACCCGGGTTCGATTCCCGGATTCACTACGCAACCAATCCGGAGCCGGTTTTCATTTTGAAGCCCGGCTCCTTTATTTTAGAAGCTTTTTAACAATGACCGTTAGAATCCCTTCGTGATTCACCCCTACTCTTTATCTGTTGACAAAATATGATTTCCATTCAAAATCTCAGCGTAGAGTTCAGCGCCAAAAACCTATTTGACAACATAAACTATGTGATAAATAAGCGCGACAAAATTGCACTCGTAGGCAAAAACGGCGCCGGGAAGTCCACCATGCTGAAAATAATCGCAGGATTGCAAAAACCGACATCCGGAGCCGTAGCAATCCCACAGGACACTACCATCGGCTACCTGCCGCAGCAAATGGAAATCAACGACACACTCACCGTTGCGCAGGAGGTCAGAAAAGCATTCGCACATATCGAAGCAATGCACGCCTCACTCGACAGCATGAGCGAGGAACTCGCACAGCGCACCGACTACGAATCCGGCTCCTATCAACAGCTCATCGAAAGAATGACCGCCCTGACCGACCGAATAGCAATGGAAGAGAGCGAAAACCGCGAAGCAGAAATGGAACGGACACTGACAGGACTCGGATTCAGACGTGAGGACTTCAACCGCCCCACCGCAGAATTCAGCGGCGGATGGCGCATGAGAATAGAACTCGCAAAACTACTCCTTACCCGGCCGGATGTGCTCCTCCTTGACGAGCCGACAAACCATCTTGACATAGAAAGCATACAGTGGCTCGAACAATTCCTTATCACAAAAGCCAACGCCGTGGTGCTTGTGAGCCACGACCGCGCATTTATCGACAATGTAACCAACCGCACCATAGAGATTTCACTCGGCAAAATATATGACTACGCGGTAAACTACAGCAAATTTGTAGAATTGCGAAAAGAGCGCATCGAACAGCAAACGAGAGCATACCAGAACCAACAGAAGCAGATTGCCGACACCGAGGAGTTTATCGAACGCTTCCGCTACAAAGCTACCAAAAGCGTGCAGGTGCAAAGCCGCATAAAGCAGCTCGCAAAAATAGAGCGCATTGAAGTAGACGAGGTTGACACCTCCCGCCTCAATCTTAAGTTTCCTCCGGCTCCCCGCTCCGGCGATTACCCAGTCATTGCAGATGGCGTCGGCAAGAATTATGGCGAACATAATGTGTTCAGCGATGCAACTTTCACCATAAAACGTGGAGAAAAAGTGGCATTTGTCGGCAAAAACGGCGAAGGAAAATCAACACTCGTAAAATGCATCATGGGCGAGATACCCTTTGACGGCAGCCTGAAGATAGGCCATAATGTCAAGATAGGATATTTCGCACAGAATCAGGCACAGCTACTCGATGGAGAGATAACGGTTTTTGACACAATCGACAAAGTGGCCGTAGGCGACATCCGCACAAAAATAAGAGACATCCTGGGTGCATTTATGTTTGGCGGTGAGGCAAGCGACAAAAAAGTAAAGGTATTGAGCGGAGGTGAAAAGACACGCCTGGCCATGATAAGGCTGCTGCTTGAGCCGGTTAACCTCCTCATACTGGACGAGCCGACAAACCATCTTGACATGAAAACCAAAGATATCCTCAAGCAGGCTATCAAGGATTTCAACGGCACAGTGATTGTTGTCAGCCATGACCGCGAATTTCTTGATGGACTCGTTGAAAAGGTATATGAATTCGGTGGCGGAAAAGTGCGCGAATGCCTCGGCGGTATATATGAATTTTTAGAGAAAAAGAGACTGGCTTCGCTCAAAGAACTCGAAAAGAGCACCGCACCTTCAAAAAACGCTGCCGAGCCAAAACAATCCGCAATCCAACCATCCCCAGCACCCCAAAATACCGATAAGCCAAAGCGAAGCTACGCAGACCAAAAAGAACATGAGAAAATCATCAAGCGCGCAAAGAAAAAGGTCAGCGATGCCGAAAATAACATCTCGGCAATAGAGCAGAGAATTGCAGAATTGGAAGCTACACTCTCCGAAGGCGCAATCGGCGACGAGCTATACAAACAACACGCAGACCTCACAAAAGAACTTGAAAACGCCATGAGCATTTGGGAACTGGCTTCAATAGAACTCGACTCTCTAACCAGCGCCGACTGAGTAGCATCAGATCCACCTCAATAGATATCCCCCTGAGAATGCAATATTCTGCTTCTCCGGGGGATTCTTACATATATACGCGATTCTCTCGCGGCTTGAGACAAAGGTTTAAAATGGATTTATTATCAGGCTGTGGTGATATCCGGATTATCACGCATCACATAGAAGCGTATCATAGTATAGATAATAGACTGAAAAGGCGTAAGAAAGGAAGATGGATCATCTTCCAGTATGAACTCACAGGTGAATGCACGCGA
Organism: Paramuribaculum sp.; assembly: GCA_029052015.1. Lineage (GTDB taxonomy): Bacteria > Bacteroidota > Bacteroidia > Bacteroidales > Muribaculaceae > Paramuribaculum. The sequence goes on from JAIDJW010000135.1 coordinate 5,144, forward strand.
AATGGCATCACGGTCACACAACGGCAGATTTTTGATTGAATTGAGTACCCTCGGGCTAAGGAGCAGAGATTTTTGCATATTCCATATCATTTTGAGTTGAACACAACAAATTTACATCACACAGCGGGCAACAATTCATCACACCTACACTAAACAATCCTATAGCTGCTGCATAGAATAATTCTATTAATTTGCAAGCAAATTAATTAACATTCACACCAAAAAGTGTTGTAAACTGTAAATTATAAATGTAAATACGGTTTAAACCGTTAAATTTCTATCGTTTAGGGTTAAAATGCATAAAGATGCCAATACAATATTATACTCCGTTCGTTTTACAATTAAGAAATATCACTAAGAAACAGATATTTACAGGATAATACTGGAGAGTATCATCTGATTACATTAGCAAACATATAATTTACAAAGCAAACGCGATTTTAGAACCAAGTTGCGATTACATTTGTAAATAAGCTAAAGTCAAACAGAGCTCCTGCGAATGTGAACAGCACTTTGGAAATCCAAATCACGAATTTCTCAAACTAAATCCCACATTCGCTAAGTAAATATGCGATTACGTTTAGGAATAAGCGGACTTAACAATTATTCATAATGTGATATAATTTATTATAAATCAAATTTATGTGCGTCATATTTAAAGTTGCCCTTTCAATAAACAGAGCTTATATGACATTTTGAGCCGCTAAAGCATCGCTCTAAACACATAACATACTAATATCGTGCACTATACACCACTTAAATAAATCAACACTTTAAGCGTTGCAAGCCTATTTACAAACACACCACCTTGTTTTGCAAACGCCCGTTTACAAATACACCTTAGGTTTTTCATGATTAAATTTGCATATAAAAAATATTGTGATTACATTTGCAACGCAGATACAAATTCACGCATTTTACAAAATGGACATAGTTTCCCGTTTGAAAACATTTATAAATCATCTCGGAATACCGGTGACTCAGTTTGCAGACACCTGTAAGATTCCCCGCCCCACCCTGTCTCAGTTATTGAATGGACGCAATAAAAAGGTTAGTGATGAGATTATCCGGAAACTACATGTCGAATATCCTCAGCTCAATGTCGCATGGTTGCTTTTTGGCGAGGGAGATATGCTAACATCGCTGAATATTAAATTCTCAGAGCCTCAAAACGCCTCATTAATCGACTTTTCAGCCCCACAATTATCTGACCAAGAACCATCTGACAGCACTCTCGACTTTGAAAACGGCTACAATAACGAAGAGACAGAAAAAAATGAATCCGAGGTACAGGAAGTGAAGATGCCTCTTAAGCCCGCTTCCATAGCTTTTGACACTGATAAGTCTAAGAAAATAGTCAATATCATCGTTTATTATAGCGACAACAGTTTTGAATCATTTATTCCCGGTATTCCTAAGAAATAATTCTGGCAAGCAGAAAAAAAACAATCAGCCCCCTTCACTATTGCGAGGGGGCTGACCGTTTATATTGCCGAACTTAAGACCTATATTATACCTCTAAGTTCCGTGATAGAATTATACCCGTGACGATTACAATAGTCATCCATATAATCCACTATCTTTACAGTCACCGTCGGATCAATGAAATTTGCCGTGCCTACCTGCACTGCTGTAGCGCCGGCAAGAATAAACTCCATGGCATCTCTGCCACTTGCTATTCCGCCCAATCCTATGACCGGAATATTCACAGCTTTGGCTGTCTGCCATACCATTCTTACTGCCACCGGGCGCACAGCTGGTCCAGACAAACCTCCTGTGACAGTAGACAGACACGGACGGCGTTTCTCAACATCTATAGCCATGCCGAGCATGGTATTTATCAGTGACACCGCATCTGCACCTTCACCCTCGGCAGCTTTTGCGATTTCTGTAATATCTGTCACATTCGGAGATAATTTGACAATAAGGGTTCGTCCCCACGCCTTTCTGACAGCCTTCGTCACTTGTGCCGCTCCGGCGCAGGTAGTACCGAAAGCCATACCTCCCTGCTTTACATTCGGACAAGAGATATTCACCTCTATGGCATGAATGTCCTCAAGCGGCATAAGGCGGCGGCACACTTCTTCATAATCCTCGATGCGCGCTCCGCTGACATTTACTATAAGCTCCGAATCATACTTGCGTATGCGAGGATATATATGATTGATAAAATAATCCACACCTTTGTTTTGGAGCCCGACAGCATTTAACATCCCGGAAGGTGTCTCAGCCATGCGGGGATAAGGATTACCCTCGCGTGGTTCAAGAGATGTCTCGTATA
>JAIDJW010000136.1 GCA_029052015.1 Paramuribaculum sp.
GTGCGCAGCTTACGTGTGCCCTCCTCCGCATTGCGCGGATGGGCAAACAGCGGCTCCTCATACAACCCACGCGCGGCATTCAGGCGGGCAAACTCTTTCCAGGGAAGCACGATCTCACCCCTTATCTCAAACCGGCGGGGCCAGCCGGTGCCTTTAAGCACGAGCGGAATAGATCTTATGGTCTTGACATTTTCGGTCACAATGTCACCCTTTTCACCATCGCCGCGCGTCACCGCTCTGACAAGGCGTCCGTCCTCATATATGAGAGATATGGATGTGCCGTCAAACTTCATTTCGCCCACTATGGAAAAATCCTGCCCGCCAAGCCCTTCTCTCACACGCTTCACAAACGCATCGACATCCTCGATGCTGTATGTATTGCCCAGCGACAGCATGGGATAAATATGCGGAGCCTGCTCAAAGCCCTTTGATATGTCGCTGCCCACGCGATGCGTAGGAGAATACGGGTCGTCAAACTCCGGATACTCCTTTTCAAGAGCCTCCAGCTCCTTCATCTTCATATCAAACTCACGGTCGCTTATCTCCGGCGAATTAAGCACATAGTAGCTATGGTTATGGCGCTCGAGCTCTTCGCGCAGCTCGGATATACGGCGCCCAGGGTCGTTTTGCTGTGACATCATCAGTTAGTTTTGATGCAAAAATAATAGATTAACAAAGTTTAAACAAACGCCGCGCGTTAATTGTAAGAAAAACGAAATAATTTCGTAACAAACCCGTAACTTTGCACACGATTAACAGATATCAATGTACAAACTCACACTCGCCGTCGCTTCACTGGCAACACTAATCATCTCCTGCTCCGGAAAGACACCTAAAAAAGATGTCGTTCCGCAGCCAGTTGCAACCACTGCTCCACAGATAAAATTCAATGCCGACAGTGCATACTCATATATAAAACATCAGGTTGACTTCGGACCCAGAGTACCCGGATGCGAAGGGCACAAGAAATGCGCGGAATACATTCTTACTGAGTTATCTCGCCACGGTGTCGACACCCTGATTACCCAAAATGCGATAGTAAGCGCATTTAACGGCGACCAGCTTCCCATAACAAACATCATGGGCTCCATAAATCCCACAGCAAAAGACCGCGTGCTCATAGCCGCCCACTACGACACACGCCCATGGGCTGATGCGGAGAGCAACGAGAAAGACCGCAACACACCAATACTCGGAGCCAACGACGGGGCAAGCGGAGTGGGAGTGATACTCGAACTGGCGCGCAACCTTTGCGCCAACCGCCCGGAAATAGGAGTAGACTTCCTGCTTGTTGATGCCGAAGACTATGGTGACTCAAGCGGCTGGGGCAATAATGATGAGACATGGTGTCTCGGCACGCAATACTGGACGAATCATCTGCCCTACACCGCCGGCACAATGCCGCGCTACGGCATCGTACTTGACATGGTGGGAGGCACAAACGCACGCTTCCACCGCGAATTTTACTCCAACAAAACAGCCCCTAAGATTGTCGACAAAGTGTGGGGAGCTGCGGTAAAGGCCGGATTTTCTGATTTTTTCCCCAATAAAACGGCCGGAGCGCTCATCGACGACCATGTGTTCATTGACAGAGCCGGCATTCCATGCATTGACATAGTTGAATCCAACAATGCCATCACCCACACATTCCCTCCGACATGGCACACGCTGCGCGACGACATGGCTTCGATTGACACCGCCCCGCTGCGCGCCGTCGGTCAGACCGTTCTCAACGTCATCATTTCCGAAAAGAAATCCGAATAAAATTTCACAATTATTTTGTACCTTTGCAGCAATAAGTAACTCGCAAAAATTAGCCACAAGCGATTTTTGAGGCCTGTTCGAGTGATTATTGCTTGAACACAATGGAGTGTATCAAGCTACACGACTGAAGTTTAGGCAAAAAAGCTGACAGAATCAAAAGACGCCGCAGTTGACAGCGAGTTACCTATGAGTTTAATAATGTCTACTAATTTTTTTAGAGTTACTTGTGACAATAAATCAGCTGCAAGACAAAATAATCGAGGATTTCGAGGGAGTGGACGACTGGATGGATCGTTACTCCATGATTATTGACCTCGGCAACACTCTCCCCCCAATCGACGAGAAATACAAGACCCCCGCCCATCTCATTGAAGGGTGTCAGAGTCGTGTGTGGCTCAACGCGGAGCTCACACCTGAAGGACTTGTGCGCTACACCGCTGATTCCGACGCTATTATTGTCAAAGGCATAATAGCGCTGCTCATAGAGGTGCTCAACGACCACGCCCCCTCCGAGATTGTGGATTCCGACCTCTATTTCATAGACCGCATCGGTCTTGCCGAAAACCTCTCGCCAACCCGCTCCAACGGACTCCTGGCAATGGTCAAGCAAATGAAAATGTACGCCCTTGCATTCAAGGCGCGTCAGGACGCTGAAAAAAAGTAATATCCACCCATAAACCCAATCTTATCATGTTCAAAAACCAACCTGCAGGATTGTACGTGCTGTCGCTTGCCAACACCGGCGAGCGTTTCGGCTACTACACCATGCTCGCTATCTTCCTGTTTTTCCTTCAGGCTAAATTCGGCTTCGACGCCACCTGGACGGGACAGATTTTCTCTATCTTCCTCGCGCTCGTGTACTTTATGCCGCTTGTCGGAGGATGGCTCGCCGACAAATGGAGTTTCAGCAAATGTGTTGTCACCGGCATAGCCATCATGTTTATAGGCTATGCGCTCATGTCTGCCCCCACTCCCGTGAAGTCAAACACCTCCATGATGATTCTCTTCGCCGCTCTGCTACTCATATCAGTAGGCACGGGTCTGTTCAAAGGCAATCTTCAGGTGATGGTAGGCGACCTTTACAACAACTCACGCTACGGCGACCGCCGCGACTCCGCATTCTCCATATTCTATATGGCGATAAACCTCGGCTCTATGTTCGCTCCCAGTGCAGCTATCGCCCTCAAGAACCTCGCGCTCAAAAACGCCGGCTACCTGACCGACAACCCCATGGCGGCAACAGTGTGCAACTGGTGTATCGACACCAACAACTTCACCAATATGCCTGCCGACCCCGAAAAACTCAAGACCATGACCGAGTTTGCCGTGGAGAAGGGCATGACCCAGGGAGGTGACCTCGCGGCATTCCTCAGCGGATATCTCACCGACTTTGCCGCCGGATGCACCGCGACATTCAGCAGCCTCACCGACTTCGCCACCGGTTATATCACAGCATTCTCAACCGGATGCTCATACGCTTTCGGCCTCGCCTGCGTGTCGCTGATTGTCAGCTTCCTGATTTACTTCTTCGGACGCCGCACATACTCCCATATCATTACCGATAAGAAAAAAGGCGAAACCAAAACCGCAACAGCTGCCGCTCCGGTGCGCGAGCTCACACCCGCGCAGACCAAGCAGAGAGTCATCGCGCTGCTGCTCGTGTTTGCCGTCGTGATTTTCTTCTGGATGGTGTTCCATCAGAACGGACAGACCCTCACCGAGTTTGCTAAGAGCTGCACTTCGACATCAAGCGACAGCTGGACACGCATCGGATTCAACCTCTGGGCGCTTGTGACCATAGCTGCCGGAGTGTACGCACTGTTCGGACTCTTCCAGAGCTCCACAGCCAAAGGACGCATCATAAGCTGCGGACTCCTCCTCGTTGTTGCCGGTATAATATGGTATCTCTACAGCATCACTCCCGCCACCGTTGAGAAAATCGACCCCGCAGTCTACCAGCAGTTCA
>JAIDJW010000137.1 GCA_029052015.1 Paramuribaculum sp.
GGGAGCAGGCAACGTGGGCGCAACTTGCGCTAACGTTCTCGTTACCCAGGGTATCGCCGACGAGGGTGTTCTCATCGACATCAAGGAAGGTCTCTCCGAAGGCAAGGCAATGGACATCATGCAGACTGCCAACATCCTCAATCTCAACACCCGCCTCACCGGTGTGACCAACGACTATGAAAAGACCGCAGGCAGCGATGTTGTAGTTATCACATCCGGTATTCCCCGCAAGCCGGGCATGACCCGCGAGGAGCTTATCGGTGTCAACGCCGGTATCGTAAAATCTGTTACCGACAGTGTGCTCAAGTATTCGCCCAACGCAATCATCATCTGCGTGTCAAACCCGATGGATACAATGACCTATCTTATCCACAAGACTTCAGGTCTGCCCAAAAACCGCATCATCGGCATGGGCGGCGCACTCGACAGCGCACGCTTCAAATATTTCCTCAGCCTCGCTCTTGGCGCAAACGCCACCGAGGTTGAAGGCATCGTTATCGGCGGCCACGGCGACACCACAATGATTCCATTGGTGCGCTACGCTGCATACCGCGGCATCCCCGCCACTTCTCTTCTGCCTGCAGAGCAGCTTGAAAAAGTTGCTGCCGACACAATGGTTGGCGGCGCAACTCTCACCAAGCTCCTCGGCACCTCTGCCTGGTATGCTCCCGGCGCTGCCGCAGCTCAGGTTGTAGCCGCTATCATCGGCGACCAGAAGAAGCTCATCAGCTGCTCTGCTCTCCTTGACGGCGAATATGGCGAAAAGGATCTGTGCATCGGTGTGCCCTGTATCCTCGGCCGCAACGGTATCGAGAAAATCGTTGAATTCGACCTCAACGAAGCTGAGCGCGAACTCTTCAAGAAGAGCGCTGAGGCTGTGCACAAAACCAACTCCGCACTCTCCTGCTAATATTCTCAACTAATGAAAGCAATAAGTTTAGTTTTTGCGGCAGCTCTCACAGCTATGTGCGCTTGCAGCAACAGCGCAAAGACCACAGGCACCGATGCCTCTGCCACAGACTCTACAGAGCAGGTTGCTGAGAACCAGGATGCGGCAGAAGGTCAGTGGTATGCAACTGAAGCAACAGCCGCCGAGCCGGTTATAGAGCTTGCTACAGGCACCACCGAACTGCAGAAGTCAGACAAAGTAATTTTCCTTGACTTCAATGCCGAGTGGTGTGGTCCCTGCCAGCGCTTCAAACCTATCTTCCACAAGGTAGCCGGCGAAAACGCAAGCAAAGCCGTATTCATTTCGGTCAATACCGATTCATGCCCCGACATTGCGGCAAAATACAATGTATCGTCTATTCCCCAGATTGTTGCGGTGAAGACAGACGGCACCTCGGAGTATGCTCCCGCAGGATATATGGAGTATGAGACTTTCAACGAGTTTGTGCAAAACCAGCTCAAATAAGTCTGAATAATCCCAACAAAAAAAGCTGTGCGGAAATTCCGCACAGCTTTTTTTGTTCATTGCAAGCACTTTCAGCGCTTGTCTGCATTTCCTTCGTAATAGTTTACAAACGCACGGTTTACCAGCCTAATGCCACCGGGAGTGGGATAGTTGCCTGAGAAATACCAGTCGCCGGGATGGTCAGGCACCGATTTATGCAGCCCTTCAAGGCTCTGGAACAGAATCTCTACTTCGGCGCCAGTGCCTTCGGGTGTAAGCATCTCGGCTATCTTCTCAGCAACCTGTCGGTCGGTAAACGGTTCATAAATAGCTTTCACACAGTTTTCAAGCTCGCTGTCGGGAGCATTTTCCATTGCCAGACACCTTTTATAAGTATCATCAAGAACATCATAACGTCCCGTTTCATTAAGCAAAGCAACCGCCGCACGAAAAGCTATGAATTCGCCCATACGCGACATATCAATGCCGTAACAGTCGGGGTATCTCACCTGAGGTGAGGAGCTCACCACCACAATCTTGCGGGGATGCAGCCTGTCGAGAATGCGAAGAATGCTCTGCCGCAGGGTTGTGCCGCGCACTATGCTGTCGTCTATCACCACAAGATTGTCAACATTGTTTGTCACGCAGCCGTATGTGACGTCATACACATGTGCGGCGAGGTCATTTCGCGACTCCCCTTCAGCAATAAATGTGCGGAGTTTTATATCTTTTATCGCCACCTTCTCGACGCGCAGCTTATGATTCATTATCTCCGCGAGAGATTCAGGCGTGAGAGTGCCAGTTTCCTGCGCGGCGAGAATCCTGTCGGCCTTGAGAGAATCGAGATATTTCTCCAGTCCCTCTACCATACCGATGAAAGCCACTTCCGCCGTGTTGGGGATAAACGATACTACGGTGTGGTCCAGATCATAGCTGACGCTTTCGAGCACATCAGGCACAATGTTGCGTCCAAGCTCCTTGCGCTCGCGGTAAATATCGGCATCACTGCCTCGGGAGAAGTAGATGCGTTCGAAAGAGCATTTGTGATTCTCACCCTCGCCGAGCACATCGCGCACCTCTACAACACCGCTTTTTGTGACAGTTATAGCGCTGCCTGGGGTAAGCTCACGGACATCCGCCCTCCGCACATCAAGCACGGTCTGTATGACCGGACGTTCTGAAGCAACGACAACAACCTCATCGTCGTAGTAATAGAACGCTGGACGAATGCCGTGCGAGTCGCGCAGGGCAAACATATCTCCGCTTCCGGTAGCTCCGCAGATTACGAATCCGCCATCCCAGAGCGGCGCCGCGCTCGCAAGCACCTCTTTCATGTCGAGATGTTCTTCAATCTTGCGGCTCAACTCCGGCTCGTTTTGACAGTCGCGATACATACGGTAGATTCTGTGGTTCTCCTTGTCGAGGGCATAGCCGAGCTGCTCGAGCAGTATCACTGTGTCGCTGTAGATGCGTGGATGCTGTCCCTTAGCGACAACCGCATTGAAAATCTCCTCAACATTGGTCATGTTGAAATTGCCGCATAGCAACAGGTTGCGCGACGGCCAGTTGTTGCGTCGCAGAAAGGGATGCACGTAGCTGAGGCCGCTGCGTCCGGTGGTACTGTAGCGCAGATGCCCCATATAAATCTCTCCGATGAACGGAGCCTCGCGCTCCACCCAGTCAGCCGGACGGCTCTCCACAGCCGCCTTTTCGAGCGCAGGACGTATGCTGTCAAAAATCTCCTGAATTGCCCCCGAGCCAAGTGCGCGCTCGCGAAACACATATTCGTCGCCAGGCTGCGCATGAAATTTCACGACACCGATTCCGGCGGCTTCCTGTCCGCGATTGTGCTGCTTCTCCATCATCAGATAGAGCTTTGAAAGACCATAGCAATATGTTCCATACTTGCGCTTGTAGTATTCAAGCGGCTTTAGGAGGCGTATCATGGCGACTCCACACTCGTGTTTGAGTTGTTCCATTGCAGAGTTAAGTGAATTTACGGTGCAAAGTTACAACAAGAAGTGCTTTTGCGCTTCATTCTCAATATTTTTTTATTATCTTTGCCTTCACAACAATTCAATCCTTAAACAATATCATTTCATGAAAGAAAAAATCGAAAAGGCGTTTGAGCAGCACTTCGGCGGCAAAGGAACGCTCTATGTGGCTCCAGGCCGCTTCAACCTCATCGGCGAACATACAGATTACAACGGCGGATTCGTATTTCCCGGCGCTATCGACAAACTGATGATGGCTGACATACGCCCCAACGGCACTGACAAGGTGCGCGTATATTCCCTTGACCTCAACGACAATGCCGAGTTCGGCCTCAACGAGGCTGACGCTCCCGAACAGTCATGGGCACGCTACATCTTCGGCGTGTGCCGCGAGATTCTCAAACGCGGCGGCAAAGTCGAGGGTTTCGACGCCACATTTGCAGGCAATGTGCCCCTCGGCGCAGGCCTGTCATCATCCGCAGCACTTGAGAGCTGTTTTGCCAACGCTCTCAATGACCTTTTCAACGACAACAGCATCGACAAATTCGAACTCGCACGCATCGGTCAGAGCACCGAGCACAACTACTGCGGAGTGAACTGCGGCATCATGGACCAGTTTGCAAGCGTTTTCGGCAAAAAAGACCACCTCATGCGTCTTGACTGCCGCTCTATGGAGTTTGAATACTTCCCATTCAAACCGGTAGGCCACAGACTTGTACTCGTTGACTCACGCGTTAAGCATGAGCTCGCCGACTCACCCTACAACAAGCGCCGCGCATCCTGCGAGCGCGTTGCCAAGCGCCTTGGCATCGAGACTCTGCGCGACGCAACAATGGAAATGCTCGATGCTATCAAAACAGATATCACAGCCGAGGACTACTTCCGCGCAAAATTCGTCATCGAGGAAAAAGACCGTGTGCTCGCAGTGTGCGACGCGCTCGTTGCCGGCGACTACGACACCGTTGGCCGCTGCATGTATGAGACCCATAAAGGTCTGTCAAAAGACTACGAAGTGAGCTGCGAAGAACTTGACTACCTCAACGACATCGCCAAAGAGTGTGGCGTTACCGGCAGCCGCATCATGGGCGGCGGTTTCGGAGGCTGCACCGTAAACCTTGTCAAAGAAGAGCTTTACGACAACTTCATCAAAACCGTCAAAGATAAATTCAACGCCCGTTACGGTCACGAACCCAAAATCTACCCCGTAATCGTAAGCGACGGCGCCCGCCGCTACGAGGACCAGTAATCACAATCCTCATTCCCTATACAAGCAGGGCTGTGACTCACGTCGCAGCCCTGTCTTTTTTTGCCATCGCATGTATTTCTGCGCCTATCATTATTGAATATTGAACATGATATATCTGCTTCTGAAATTACGTCTATAATGCCTGAAACTTGAATAATTTCCACATCAAAGCCTGAATTTGGACCTTATGAATACCTGTTTGAAGAATCTTAGCGTAACCCGTAGGGGGATTATTCGGAGGTCTGGATATCGCCGGGGAGGGGGAGCTTGTGAGTGTTTTTCACCTCGTCAAGCACAAAGCAGCTGTTAAGCGAGCCTATGCAGTCAAGGTCACCGAGAATACGCAGCAGAAATTTCTGGTATGATTTCATGTCGCGTGTATAGATTTTCAGCAAAAAGTCATAATCGCCCGATATATTATAGCATTCGGCTATCTCGGGAATGGTTTTCACCGCCTCTATTATGCGCATGGCATTCTCATAGGTGTGCTGCTTCATCTTAAGATAGCAGAACGACATAAAGCCGCAGTCGATATTCGCCGCGTTAAGCACCGCCACATATCCCGAAATATATCCTTCACGTTCAAGACGCTTCACTCTCTCGAATGTCGGCGTTGGCGACAGATGCACCGTCGCCGCCAGCTCTTTTACCGTAAGCCGTGAATTTTCCTGAAGAGCACCCAGTATGCGAATATCCACGGAGTCAAGACGCGAATCGTGTTTCATTTTTCATCAAAAGAATATAATTCCACAAAAATGGTCAAATTATGACCATTGCCGGAATAAACATATCGTTAACGATGTAAAATTAGGTATATTTTCCAAATTAAAACAAGTTATTGGAAGATTATTTCATATAGCATAACTTTGCATCGAAAGAACAATCTAAAACCACAGTATATGTCATACAAAAAACTACATTTCGAGACCCTTCAGCTCCATGTAGGGCAGGAACAGCCGGACCCGGCAACCGATGCACGTGCGGTGCCTATCTATCAGACGACTTCATACGTATTCCGCAACTCGCAGCACGCTGCCGACCGCTTTGCACTCAAGGATGAGGGTAATATCTACGGTCGCCTTACCAACTCCACCCAGGAGGTGCTTGAAAAGAGAATCGCAGCTCTTGAAGGGGGAGTCGCAGCCCTCGCTGTTGCAAGCGGAGCCGCAGCTGTTGACTACGCTTTTGAAAACATCGCGCAGATGGGTGACCATATCGTAGCCGCAGACAATATTTATGGAGGCACCTACAATCTGCTCGCCCACACCTTCGAGCCACGCGGCATCACCACCACGTTTGTCAATGTCAGTGACCCCGCAGCAGTAGAGGCTGCTATCCGTCCCAACACCAAGGCGCTCTTTGTGGAGACTTTCGGCAATCCCAACTCCGATGTCACCGACCTCGACACAATGGCTACCATAGCCCACCGCCACAACATACCCCTGATTGTCGACAACACTTTCGGTACACCTTATTTAATAAGGCCTATCGAGCATGGAGCAGACATAGTGGTTCACTCCGCCACCAAATTCATCGGCGGCCACGGCACAAGCCTCGGCGGAATCATTGTTGACAGCGGGCGCTTTGACTGGAAAGCCAACGCCGACAAATTTCCCACCCTCGCCAAGCCGGACCCCAGCTACCACGGAGCGATATTTGCGGACGTTGCCGGACCTGCGGCATACGTCACACGCATACGCGCGGTGATACTGCGCGACACCGGCGCCTGCATCTCCCCCTTCAACGCCTTCATCCTGCTTCAGGGAGTGGAGACCCTGTCGCTACGCATAGAGCGCCATGTCGAAAACGCGCTAAAAGTAGTTAAATTCCTCGCAGCACATCCCAAATTCGCAAAAGTCAACCATCCAACGCTGCCTGAACATACCGACCACGCGCTCTACAATAAATACTTCCCGAGCGGCGGAGGAAGCATCTTCACATTCGAGATAAAAGGCGGAGTGGATGCCGCGTGGCGCTTCATCGACTCGCTTGAGATATTCTCGCTTCTGGCAAATGTTGCCGACGTGAAGAGTCTCGTGATTCACCCCTATACCACCACACATTCGCAGCTCACTCCCGAGGAAGCCGCCGAGCAGCATATCACCCCGGCGACTATCCGCCTGAGCATCGGAACAGAGCATATCGACGATATTATCGCCGACCTTGACCAGGCCCTCGAAAAAGTATGATATAACCATATCGCTACAGAAGCGCGGAAAGGAAGATGATTCCTTTCCGCGCTTTATTTTTATCTCCTCAAGTCAAACGTCCAGATTCCCGCCACCAAGTATCTTAGCGCACTGCTTTTATTAAATTTCGTTATATTTAAAGATTAAATGTATACTTTGCGAAAATAATTCCTACCTTGCGGTCAAATTCAAAACCCCATGAAGGACAGACTCCTCATACTCCTCGCTTCCATTCTCATATTTTGCTCATGCAAGCAAAATCAGGAAAGCGTTGCTGCCCATATAACCGAACTTATGGGCAAAGAGGTTATATTGCCTGACACACTACCTTACCGAATTATAACCGATTCCATAAATTGTCTCAGGGAGGACTTTGACTACAGGATAATCGCATACGTAGATTCAGACGAATGTACAACCTGTGCCATGAAATTACCTTTTTGGACAAACTATCTGAATTACCTGAACAGTTCAGGAGCCAATGTTGACCTGATAATTTTCATCAATTCAGCCGATCCTGTCAAAATCTACAATATTCTCAATAATGAGCGCTTTGTCTATCCAGTTGTGATTGACACATCCGGTGTATTTATAGATTCCTATGGTATTCCTGCTGATAAAAGGCTTCATACCGTTCTCATAAACAGCGATGATGTTATTGTCGCCGTAGGACACCCGGGGATTAATACCAAAGTCAGAGATATTTACGATGATATTATATTATCTGAAAGCAATATTGTCAAAGACTCTGTCATAAGTTTTCGACCGAATGCAATAGAGCTGGGTCTTATTAAAGAAACACAAATCAGATATGTATCAGTACAAAATGTAACGACAGATACAATTATTGTCGATGATATAATTTCATCTTGCAACTGCACCCTCGCTGTTTTGGAGTCTGACACAATCATGCCAAACAGCACAGTAAAACTGTGCGTTGAGATCTCTCCCGACAGTACCAATCCATTAATCAATAGTACCATGCAGTTCCGAACCACTAAAGAATATCTAACCAAACCTCTTACAATAAGAGGATATAACTATATAAATCACTACATTTAAAAGACATGAAAGTAAAAATTTTTCCAATCGCAGCATTGGTTATCGCAGCCGTGTCGGGTGTATTTTTTGCATCCAACCAAAAATCTGCAAAAGACAGACAATCCGAGGCAACACTCCGCAATGTCGAAGCCGTAGCGAACGAAGAGGAATTCAGAAATCCATGCCTCATGTTCACAACTTGTGACTGTACATACGAGGCGACATTCGCAAATGGCGATAAACAAGAAGTGACTATCCATGATTGGATTCATGAAGATGACCCCATGTGGAACTGGCAGTAAAGATGCGAAAAGAAACAACCATGAAAAGAATAACAGCCATGGTAGTTGGGTGCGCACTGCTTGCCTCATGTGGAGGCAAGCAGGAGCAACTTCCTGACTGGAGCCAGATACCGGTGACCAATGTCACCGGTATTGAGTATAAAATAAACAATGATTTCTTCTATTTTATAAACCCCCTGCAGGTTTACGGTGACAATATCGGCATAGGAAATGTGTACAGCGGCATATATAATTATGGCGTAGCTCAATTCAGAGGCGACTCAGCCGTAATGATTGAAGGGATATGCCGCAGAGGCCAGGGACCGGGAGAATTTATATATGCTTCATTTGGTGTAAAAAACGATTCCACACTACTCATTATGTCAAAAGATGGTTCGGGACCTCGCGCAATATTTGAGATTCCCTTGAATCCGTATCCGGACATGAACTATAAGACATGGACACAATATGATATGGATAAAATCAAGCAGAAAGACGGTACCGGGCTAAAAATTTCAGGAAATGACTTTATCTATTTGGGCGATTCCAAAATTCTGTTTACAGGTACTCCATATAGTGAAGAAAATCATATTTTCACTATACTTGACTACAAGACTCAAAAATATACAGCTCTTGATTACTGGCCTGAGGATGAATATGAGGGCCCGGATGCTCCCAAAAACTTTTTCTACATGATAAATTCAAAACTGTTAAACAGCGGCAAACGCTTCGCATATCAGTGCGGTGAGGGACAATTTGCTTTCATATTCGAAATTGACGGCAAAAAAGTCAAGGTCATAAGAACGCTCTTTGACAAAAAAGCAAAATATCGTGCCAAAGAAGACAATCGTAATTATGGAGTAAAACATACCAACTTCCTTCGGCTTGCAGCCAATGACAAATATATATGCGCGATGCCTCTCGAAAAGAATATCGACGGCGAGAAGAAAGGAGATTGGCTCGAATGCCGCTACGGAAATGAGATTTATGTTTTTGACTGGGACGGCAATCCTGTCAAGCACCTTATGCTTGACCATATCGGAATGGCAATTGGTATGCTTCAGAAAGAAAACACTCTATTGCTGACAGAAGAAAACAAAGAAGGTAACACTTCAATATGGCGCTACCAACTCGACTGAATATATAACAATCAATATGCTATCATCACGGACGTGCCCGGGCTGCGGGGACGTCCGTTTTTTATGGTGCTGTCCGTTTTCGGACAGCACCTATAGGATGCCAAGCGCTGACAATTAATAACTTAGCATTTTGGCACGCTTTATGTATCTATTTAAGGCAAACTTTATGAAACTTTTTTAATATCCGTATATGGACAGAGAAATACCAAAAGAAGAGCGGATGCGCGAGCGCCGCAAGACATGGATAAAATGGGGCTCGATAGCGGCGGGAGTCATCGTGGTGGTGGCTGTGCTGCTGTCAATGATGCGCAAGAGTGTCAATGCTTCGGACATCACCCTCGCGGTAGCCGACAAGGGCACCATCGAGACCTCGGTCAACGCTTCCGGCAAGGTTGTGCCGGCATTTGAGGAGATAATCAACTCCCCTATCGCCACTCGCATTGTGGAAGTGTACTCCCGCGAAGGCGACAGCGTGAAGGAGGGCACTCCCCTGCTGCGCCTCGACCTGCAGAGCGCCGAGACCGAAATAAACCAGCTGCGCGACGAGCGCCACATGAAGCAGTATGAGCTCGAGCAGACACGCCTCAACAACCACACCTACCTCTCCAGCCTGGAGATGCAGATAAAAGTAAAGGAGATGGACGTTAACCGCAAGAAGGTTGAGGTGGCAAACGAGCGCCGACTCGACTCGCTCGGCTCCGGCACCGGCGACAAGGTGCGCGAGGCGGAACTTGCCTACAACACCGGATGCCTGGAGCTTGAGCAGCTTCGCCAGCAGCTTGCCAACGAGCGGCAGGTGCGCGACGCCTCCTATAAGATGAAAGGGCTCGAACTCGACATATTCGACAAGAATTTCGCCGAGAAGATGCGCACCCTCGAGGACGCGCGCATCCGCTCGCCCCGCGCTGCAACACTCACATATATAAACAACCAGATTGGTCAGC
The DNA here is from genome assembly GCA_029052015.1 of Paramuribaculum sp. GTDB lineage: Bacteria > Bacteroidota > Bacteroidia > Bacteroidales > Muribaculaceae > Paramuribaculum. The sequence goes on from JAIDJW010000137.1 coordinate 10,228, forward strand.
AGATAGGCCAGGGCGAAAAGGTTGCCGTGATTTCCGACCTCTCCCACTTCAAGGTCAACGCCGACATAGCCGACTCTTACGGCGACAGAGTGAGCGTGGGCTCGCGCGCAATCGTGAAAATTGGCAAAACGCGCCTCGAAGGCACGGTGAGCAATGTGACCCCGCTGAGCAAAAACGGCGTGATTTCATTTACAGTGAAGGTTGACGACGATGACAACGAGCGCCTGCGTAGCGGACTGAAAACTGATGTGTATGTGATGTGCGACATCAAGGACGAGGCGGTGCGCATAGCCATGGGTCCCTATTTCAAAGGTCCGGGCGACTACGAGCTGTTTGTGCAGACTGCCGACGGCGAGCTTGAAAAGCGCAACGTGCGCCTCGGCGACAGCAACTTCGAGTTTGTAGAGGTTGTGAGCGGCATAACTCCCGGCGACAAAGTCGTTGTCAGCGACATGTCAAATTTCAACAATTCCAACAGACTTAAAATAAACGACAAATAAATTATCTAAATATTATTGCTATGGCTATCATC
>JAIDJW010000138.1 GCA_029052015.1 Paramuribaculum sp.
GCACCGGTCACCACGCCACCACAGCCCAGATGGCAGAAAACCTGATGGCAGCCAAACCTAAGGGAATGAAGGTAATAGATATGGGCACAGGCACAGGCATACTTGCCCTCATTGCGGCAATGGAAGGAGCCGCCGAAGTTATAGGAGTGGAAATAGACCCGGTTGCACACACTAATGCCGTGGAAAATGTCGCCCTCAACAAACACCCCGAGATAGACCTTCGCCTCGGCGATGTGTCGTGCATCAACACTGAGCGCGATGCCGACCTTCTGCTCGCCAATATCAACCGTAATATTATTGTGGGCGACCTCGGCACCTACGCCGCCGCTCTCAAACCCGGAGGCACAATGCTTCTAAGCGGATTTTACACCTCCGACATAGACATCATAGCCACCGAAGCCGCAAAGCACTCTATGACCCTTGCCGCTACATCGCAGCGCGACAACTGGGCATGCATAAGACTCACTAAAAATTAAGCCTATGAAATACCTTCGTCACATACTTTTTGCTGCGGCTGTGTCATGCGGATTCGCGGCATTTGCCGAAACGCCGGCAAAAATGTCACCGGGATTTACGTGGGGAGCCGATGTTGGCGGCGCGATAGCCATGACCGGCAACGATATGTCCATAATCAACTTCGACGCCGCATTCGGCTATCGCAGAGGCATAGTGGACTTTATCGGCGTAGGAGCCGGCATCAACATGATGGTGAGCAATAGCAACCGCAGCTTCCCTGTCTACGCCCTGTTTCGCAGCAATTTCGTCACACGACCTACACTCTGTTTCTTCGAAGGCAGAATAGGCTGCGCGTTCACCAACGTTGCCGACAACCAGAGTCAAACCTCGCTCTATGTGTCGCCCGGAGTAGGATTCAATCTCGCCAGAAGCAAGCATTTCGGGTCGTACATTGTGCTCAGCTATGTCTACAATGGCATGAAATCTTACACTGACTCCGAGACAACCTACGACATCAATGGATTGCACAGCGCATGCGTGCGCCTCGGAATCAGCTTTTGAAAAACGATTATTGCTGCCCGACAAAACTTTTGTCGGACAGCAATAATAAATCTCTTCCCATTATCAGTTGCCGAAAGTCAGCGTTGTGAAGAAACCGGCTTTATTGCCATAGGTATCCATAGAGCTATACTCCAGCTGTATATAAGAATTACCATCTCCCCACCAGGTAGACCTGATGCCTCCGCCGGGCAGCGACACCCTCATCGGAGCGCCATAGGCATCATACAGGTCTGAGTATATGGCATTGTAACGGCTCAGATCATACACCGCCGTGGGATATAGCAACTGCGTGCGCACCAGTCCTGACGGACCGTAATAAAGAGTGGCATCGGGCCACATATATCCGAATTCATTGACATTTCGAAGATACACCGTATTGGTGTCATATCCGTCAATACTATAACCGTTCGAATAGAGCAGGTCGATTGACGGCGTCACCGACATGCCGAACCGCAACCCGAACATCGGTATGCCGTAAAACAGATTCACATGCGAACGCCATGTTGCCGGACGAACCGGGCGCACCCAAGGACGCATTATTGGTCTGCCGGGGCGCATCGGACGATGCATTATCGCCGGACGAGGAGGACGTGGCGGACGCATTGACGGTGCAGGTCTGGGCGGACGCGGTCTTGCCGGAGGCGCCGGACGGTTGGTGTGGTGCGGCGGACGGTTGCCTGGTTCTGGACGATTCGGACGGCCGGGACGCACATTATTGCCGGGACGATTGCCGGTCTGCGGCGGACGGTTGCCGGGCTCTGGACGTCTGCCCGGACGATTCACTGCATTGTCTTTTTTATTTTTGTCGCTCGCTCCGTTATGACGGGCAGAGCCTTCACGTCGGGATGACTTACGGGCATTGGCTATCCTGCGTTCGGTGCGGTTATTCTCTCCGGCACCACGGTCATGACGCTGGGCAAGTGCCTCGGGAGCGGCAAGAGTCACAGCCAGAAAAACCACAGCTAAATTTCTCATCAACTTTTTCATAGCGCAAAAATATGACATTTTATTATTTAGACTCCTTTATATATATAACCGTTTAGCGCAAGAGCCTTCTTTTTATAACTTATTATCATTTGCCGCAAAAGAACAAAAAAAATTTTGCATTTCGCGCTTCGATGACTTATCTTTGTAGTCAAAACCGCCCTTAAAGCATAAATCTTTAAATATATTTCCTGCCCATGAAACCCTTAGAAAGAATTTTAGCCGAAAAACTGCTTAAAATCAGCGCCATCAAACTTCAACCGGAACTCCCGTTCACATGGGCGTCAGGCTGGAATTCACCGATATATACAGACAACCGCAAAACCCTCTCATATCCCGAGGTGCGCAGCTTCATCAAAGTGGAGATGTGTCGCCTGATAATGGAGAATTTCGATGCACCGGACGCCATAGCCGGCGTTGCCACCGGAGCTATCGCAATGGGAGCACTCGTTGCCGACACCCTCGGACTTCCGTATGTATATGTGCGCTCAACCCCCAAGGACCACGGCCTTGAGAATCTCATCGAAGGCAACCTCAAACCTGGACAAAAGGTAGTTGTCATCGAGGACCTCATCTCTACCGGCGGCAGCAGCCTCAAGGCTGTAGAAGCCATCCGTGCCGCAGGATGCGAAGTAGTCGGCATGGCTGCCATATTCACCTACGGATTCCCCATTGCAATTAAACGCTTCAAAGATGCCAATATAGAACTGCTGACACTCAGCAACTACAATGCCATGCTCGAAGCTGCACTCGAAACCCAGTATATCCGCGAAGAGGACATCGACACATTAAAAGAATGGCGTAAAGATCCGGCAAACTGGACAGCCCGCAGATAAAAAACACAATATGGCAACATACAAGAGCAAACCTGTGGTCATCGCCCACCCCGTAAATGAGGTGTACGATAAAATCAGCAATATCGGAGCCTATCAGGAAAAACTTGACGCACTGCCCCCTCAGGCACGTGAAAAACTCGGCGATGTGCGCTTTGAGCAGGACTCAATAGTCATCACCGCCGCTCCAGTGGGCGAAATACGATTCACTGTCGAAGAACGTACAGCTCCTTCGCGTGTCAGACTCAAGGCAGAGCAGTCCCCGGTGCCTCTGACTCTTGCCGTAGATCTTGAACCTGACAGCGAAGCCTCTACAAAAGCTGTGAGCACAATCGAAGTGGAGATTCCCGCCATGCTCAAACCTCTCATAGGAGGCAAAATGCAGGAAGCAGCCGATAAATTCGGAGAACTCCTCACCACATTCTTCGCATGACATTGACAAAAATATCCGCAATACTTGCAACAGCCGCTGTAGTCGCAGCGGCTGTTGCTTGCAAATCAGTGGATGACGACCGCATCCCACCCACTCCGGTGAGGATAGAATTTCCAACCGTCGGCTCGTGGCAGACATACGGAGTTGCCGGGGCGCTTGACAGCCGCACATTCATCAAAAGCGAGCGACAGCCTGCCGGCTTCCCGTATTCCGATATGTCCGCCACCGGATTTGGAGGAGTGATACTCGTATGCTCATTCGACAACATCCCCCTTGCCTACGACCTCAGCTGCCCGGTTGAAGTCAGAACCAACGTACGCATCGCCATCGACCCCGAAACCAACAATGCCCATTGCGGCAAATGCGGCAGCACCTACGACATATACCGTACAGGCGCACCACTCAGCGGTCCCGCCGCCGACAAAGGCTATGCCCTTCAGCGCTATCGCGTAGTGCCCGGCAACACCGCTCTTAGCTACATGACCATAGTGCGCTGAACTGCCACACAACACCGGTTGTTCATATACTAAAAACTCAGTATATGAACAATGAACTTTCAGGCAAAGTGGCGTTTATCACAGGTGCCACCGCAGGCATAGGTCTCGCCTGCGCCAGATTTCTCGCGGCCGCCGGAGCGAGAGTGACAATCGCGTCACACAACCGCAGCCATGTTGATGAAACCGTTGAAAAACTCTCTGAATCATACACCGGAGTGCGCGGAGCAATCCTTGACGCCGGAGATGCAAACTCATGCACCGCCGCCGTTTTAGCGGCACTCGAAGCAGAGGAACGCATTGACATAATTGTCAACAATGCCGGTGGCACCGATTTGCACCGCGACACAGCAGTTGCCGACCTTGACCTTGCCTTCTTCGACCGAGTGATGCATCTTAACCTCCTGAGTATGCTTGCGGTCACAAAAGCCGCCCTCCCCTCCATGATAGCCCGCAAAAGCGGAGCCATTATAAATATTGCATCAATCGGCGGCATAACCGGAGATTTTCGCGACACCCTCTACGGTATCAGCAAAGCCGGAGTGATAAATCTAACCAGATACATAGCAACTCAGTATGGCAAACAAGGCATAAGGTGCAACGCCGTAGCACCCGGCATCATCATGACAGGCGCAGTTACTGAAAACCTTGATGAAGCCACACGCCGGGTATTTCTCGAGCAGAATGCACTCGACACCCTCGGACAACCGGAGGACATCGCTGCCACAGTAAGATTCCTGGCAGGCGATGGCGCCCGCTACATCACCGGACAGACCATAATCGTGGATGGCGGACTTACCTGCCACAACCCAACTATTGCTCAGCTAAGACGCCTCATATCAGAAAAATAGCCGCAAAACGAACATTTCAAGCAAAAAAATAATGGACAATGCTTTGCCAAATGCAGGATAATGCTTACCTTTGCAGCGCAAATGACCAACATGGTGAGCATAGTTCAGTTGGTTAGAACGTCGGATTGTGGTTCCGAAGGTCGTGGGTTCGAATCCCACTGTTCACCCTAAATCAGCCCCGATTGCACATCGCATCGGGGCTGATTTTTGTAATATCCAAAGCACAAATTGGATTATAGGCGCAGAAATACGCGGCTGCGATACATCGCATAGAGTATAAAAAAGAGTATCAGAAAGTTGCCGAATGTAAGCCACGCACTCCAATAATCTCCGAGATACTGCTGCAAACCATACGTCAGCGACGAGACTATGCTGCGGAAGCTGACGACTTCGCCAAGCAGATATGCCGTAATCGGATTCATTCCGTATATCTTTAGCCAATTCAGCCCGAAACTGAACCCGATGCAATCTATAACAAAGTAAAACAGCGCCATTAGCAGAAAACACAGTCCCCCCGAATACAAGGTCATGCTTGATGTCCACAACCGTTTTATAATAGGCATTTCTATACTCCACAACAAACCGGCGCAAACGAGCGCCACACCGGTTATCACAAGGATGACTGCAGCTTTAAGCTTGCCTATCGATCGGATTATCTGCCCCGCAAATGAGCCAAGCATCACCGTTACGCCGAAAGTAAGGCTGCTCCATATCCAGGTGTAACTTAAATCGCCGCGAAAGCGTCCGAGTACAATCTCGTCAACTTTGTATGCGAAACTCCCCTTGAGAGTGTAATCGCCGCAAAAATGCATCGGCAACCAGTACACTACGAGCATCACTGCCGTAAGCCATATCTGTACGCGCACCGTGCAGTGCAGCATGAGCATCGCCGCAATAAGATAGCCCACGGCTATGCTCTGAAGAGTATTGTTGTAGATAAGTATTCTCCCCAAATCAAGCGCAAGCAGATTGCCCTGAACTATCATGCCAAACAGGAATAGTAACAGGAATCGTCGTAGTATTCTCTTATATAATGGCTTTCGGTCGGCGCCGCAGCGATATTTCGCAAAAGAGAACGGCATCGACGCTCCGACCATAAAAAGAAAAAGCGGCATGACGAGATCCCATACCCGGAAGCCCTCCCACACCACATGGTCCAGCTGATACATTATGGAGTTGAGCCACGGAATGTTTGCAACCCGTGCTATTTCGACAAGCACCGGCTGAAGAAACACGAGCATAAACAAGTCAAGTCCCCGCAAAATATCCAGCGATGCAAGTCGCTTGGCGGAAGTCATCGAAGTGACCATCGTCACATCACCTGCCGGAGGGCGCAAGCCAGCTGGTCAGGACATGATGTGCCCTTGCCACCGCAATCGATGCCTTCAAGACGCGTTATTATCTCCTGCGGAGTCATACCCTTTACAAGAGCGGCGATACCCTGAAGATTACCGTGACATCCGCCTGCAAACATCACTTCTGTAACCACACCGTTTTCTATCTCAAAATCTATCAGGCGCGAGCAGGTGCCTTTTGGTGCATACTGATACTTCATCTTATAATATTTAATTTTTACGCAAAATCCGCAAGATTGGTTCAATCTTACGGATTTAATTGGGTGCTCGAAGCGGGACTCGAACCCGCACAGCCGCAATGGCCAAGGGATTTTAAGTCCCTCGTGTCTACCATTCCACCATTCGAGCGGCAAAAGGAGCGTCTTAACACATTTTGCGGTGCAAAGATAGGGCGAAGTTTCGGAATGTGCAAAAAAACGGCGTTTTTAGCTCTTTTTTGCTTCCGTTTTTATTGAATTACGCGGAATAATGCACTGCGTTGAGCAGATTTTTATGAGTCGGTCGAGCTCTCCGGCCTCTGCAAGGATGGTTTCGACAAATTCTCTGAAAGCTCCGTCACCTCCATGCATTTTGCCGGGATAGCGCACTATATCTCTGATATATCGCGGAGTGTTAAGCGGGCATCCACTCCATCCCACTGCCGACAGAAGCGCCATATCGTTGATATCGTCGCCGATAAAGGCCGCATCGCCAAGCTCTATGCCCATTTCTTCACAAACTTGCGTGGCAAGCGCCAACTTGTCTTTTACTCCTATATAGCATCTTTCGACCTTGAGTTTCTCAGCCCGCTTCACTACAATCCGGGTGTTTTCTCCGGTCATGATTGCAACAGGTATGCCGAGTTCACGGAGAAATAGCACTCCCCACCCGTCCTTGACGCAGAAACGCTTCATCACATCGCCATCGGCGGTGTAGTACATTCCTCCGTCCGTCCACACTCCGTCTATATCTGTTATGACAAGTTTCGGTAATTTGCTCATAATAATGTATCAGTCTATATTATCCTTATAGATTATCTCGTCGGCAGCCATTGCCTGCTTCAGCGGATGCCCCACCACCTCGGCACGCTGCGCCCATCTGAATCCGTCGCCGGGGCTTAGCAGATGGATATCATCCTCAGATACAACATGGCCTGCAGGCAGCGGACGGCGTGTGGCGATGGAACGCTCAAGCTTCAGGCGCGCGGACTCGACAGAGGGGTCTACATACAGGTCGTCTTTACCGAGCCACCGCTCAGCAAGACGGATATCTCGCACCATGCGGTTAACTCCGTCAGGACCGAGCGATCCCTGCTGGTCAGTGCCCTTCATGTGACGGTCAATTGTGATATGTTTCTCGATTATCTTAGCCCCCATACCTACTGCGACTACCGGAGCGGCAATGCCTATGGTGTGGTCGGAAAAGCCTATGGTATATTGCGGATAGTTGCGTCGCAAATACGCGAGTGTAAGTAGATTGAGATTGTCAGGCATGGTGGGATACTGGCTCACGCAATGAAGAATGGCAACATCGGAGTGATGGCGGGTGATTACCTCAAGAGCCTCGTCAAGCTCGCGCTTGCCTGCCATGCCGGTAGAGAGTATAATCGGTATCTTTGTCTCCGCCATGGCATCAAGTAGCGGCAGATTTGTCAAGTCGCGGCTTGCAACCTTTAGCCGGTCAGGGGTAAAAAGTTTAAGCATTGACAGGCAACCTATAGAGCACAATGTCTCCACAAAATCAAGTCCGAGCGACTTAGCGTGGCGATACACCTCGAAATGACCCTCATCGTCAAGCTCAAGAAAAGCCCTGTGCTCGCCATAGGTCCTGCCGAATGAGTGGGGCGAGTTGTAGGGGCGGTTCATCTG
>JAIDJW010000139.1 GCA_029052015.1 Paramuribaculum sp.
AATAATTGAGTAAATTTGCACCCGTGCAGTGCGCGCGCTGCCTTTTTCAAAAATAGAGAATTGCAATATGGTCATAACCTCGTCACTCACCAATTTCGGCCGCTACTGCCTGTTTATGCGCAGAGTGTTCACTGTGCCGGACAAATGGAAAGTGTTTTTCAACCGCACGATATTTGAAATTAATAAGCTCGGAGTGGATTCGATACCGCTCGTGATGGTAATATCAATCTTTATCGGCGCCGTGATAGCGATTCAGATGCAGCTGAACATCTCATCTCCGCTCATCCCCGCCTATTCTGTCGGACTTGCCACCCGTGACATTGTATTGCTTGAGTTCTCAAACTCTATTTTGTGTCTGATACTCGCCGGCAAAGTCGGATCGAATATAGCCTCAGAGATAGGCACGATGAGAGTCACGGAGCAGATTGACGCGCTTGAAATCATGGGCGTGAACTCGTGCAATTTCCTGGTGCTTCCCAAAGTTGTGGGATTTGTGTTTTTTATGCCGGTGCTTGTGGCTTTCTGTATCGCCACTTCGCTTTTCGGCGGTTTTTTCGTTGCCGTTTTCACTGACATAATCACAGTGTCGCGCTATGTATATGGTCTTCAGGCGCTGTTTCAGGAATGGTATGTGTGGTACGGATTCATAAAGTCGATATTTTTCGCATTCGTCATAGCCTCGGTGTCATCCTTTTTCGGCTATTATGTCAAGGGGGGCGCGCTTGAGGTCGGTAAGGCGAGCACCAATGCCGTTGTTTCAAGCAGTATCCTGATATTGCTTCTTGATGTTGTACTGACTAAACTGCTGCTGCAATGATTGAAGTAAAGAATCTGACAAAGTCGTTTGACGACAAGACCATACTCCACAATGTGTCGGCTAAATTCGAGACCGGCAAGACCAATCTCATCATCGGTCAGAGCGGCTCGGGAAAAACTGTGCTTGTAAAATCCATTGTCGGTCTCGTGCGCCCCGAAGAGGGTGAAATCCTTTTTGACGGACGTGACCTGCTGAAAATGGATATCTCGCAGACCAAAGCTCTGCGCGAGGAGATCGGCATGCTTTTTCAGGGTTCTGCCCTGTTTGATTCGGAAACTGTGCTCGGCAATGTGATGTTTCCTCTTATGATGTTTACCGACATGAGCCAGGCGGAGATGAGAGACAGAGCGCAGTTTTGCCTCGAAAGAGTAAATCTGAAAGGCGCTGACAAAAAATATCCGTCAGAAATATCCGGCGGCATGCAGAAGCGTGTAGCCATAGCCCGCGCCATAGCGCTCAATCCTAAGTATCTTTTCTGTGACGAGCCTAATTCAGGTCTTGACCCGAAGACATCCATCCTCATTGACGAGCTTCTGAGCGACATCACTCATGAGTATAATATCACTACCGTGATAAACACGCATGACATGAACTCGGTGCTTGGCATCGGTGAAAACATTATTTTTATCAAAAACGGCTATCGCGAGTGGGTCGGCGACATGAATGAGATATACAGAACCTCAAACGAAGCCTTGAATGAATTTGTCTTCGCCACCGATTTGTTTCAACATGTAAAGGATTACGTCATTTCACACGAGCATCGTTTGAAACGATAGGTTCTATTGCTGTTGAATCAGCAACAAGCGACTGCTCGAGCTCATCATATTTATGCAGCACGTTTCTGAAGCGTGCTGCATTCTTTTTATCAAGAGGAGCCTTGCGCAAGGTGTTTATCAGTATTACCGAATGACGCTGCACTGCGGACAGGGTGGTGTCGCCCATAAAATTTATGATGTCATTTATCGCGGCTGTCGGATTGGTTTCGAAAGCGGCGTGGGCAATGCGGGCTCTCATATAAGAGTATCCCTCATCAAGAGTCTTTATCATCCGTGAATATGTTTCCTGAGTCAGAGTTGTATCTGCAAGCGCTATTTGCGCAAGTTCGTCGGACTTATCTACATCATAGCTCGCGGAGCAAGATGCGAGCGACAATCCTAATGCCAGTAATGCTATATATATTAATTTCATTATGGGCATAATAAATGCAGCCCGGCATGCCCAACGGGCTCCGGGCTGCATTTTATTAACGTGTTTAACCGATTATATGTTTGTTTATTCTTCAGCCTGTGATTCCGCGTAATCTTTGAGCAGTTTGTCCTGCACATCGCCCGGCACAAGCTCGTATGCCGCAAATTTCATCGTGAAGGAAGAGCGGCCGCCAGTGATTGAGCTGAGTGCTGTAGAGTAGCTTGACATCTCTTTGAGGGGCACTTTGGCAAGAATCTTTTCAAAGCCATTTTCGCTTGACATACCCATGATTATGGCGCGGCGTCCCTGAAGATCGCTCATTACGTCGCCCATCACATCAGCGGGCACCATTACCTCGACGTCGTAAACGGGCTCAAGGACACGCGGACCGGCGTTGCGGAACGCCTCGCTGAACGCGTTGCGGCCTGCCAGACGGAAGGATATTTCATTGGAATCAACCGGATGCATCTTGCCATCGTAGATACACACTCTCACGTCGCGGGCGTATGAGCCTGTGAGAGGTCCCTGCTCCATGCGGTCCATGAGACCTTTGACAATTGCAGGAATGAAGCGTGCATCAATAGCACCGCCTACAATACAGTTGCACACAACGAGCTTGCCGCCCCATTCGAGAGGTATCTCCTGAGTGTCGCGCACGTTCATCTTGAACTCCTGGTTGCCGAAGCGATAGGTATCGGGAGCCGGCATTCCTTCTGTGTAAGGCTCTACGATAAGATGTACCTCGCCAAACTGACCTGCACCGCCGCTCTGCTTCTTGTGGCGGTAGTCCGCACGCGCGGCTTTGGTGATTGTCTCGCGATAGGGAATCTTCGGTTCCTCAAATATGATGGGGAGTTTGTCATTGTTCTCGACTCTCCATTTGAGGGTGCGCAGATGAAATTCTCCCTGACCGGAAAGGATTGTCTGCTTAAGCTCCTTTGACATCTCTACCTCCCACGTTGGATCCTCCTCGTGCATGCGGGTCAGGATTGCACTGAGTTTTTCAGCATCGCTCTCGGTGACTGGACGGATTGCTCTCTGATACTTGGGAGCGGTATATATG
>JAIDJW010000014.1 GCA_029052015.1 Paramuribaculum sp.
GTGCGAAAGACGCCACTGCATCTCTCGGACTGCTGTTTGACTGGAATTATGACGGAAAAGGGCTGAAGGTAGCCGAGGTTGTTGCCGGTGGACCTTTTGACCGCGCCACTTCAAAGGTGACTCCCGGAGCAGTTGTCGTAGCTGTCAACGGCATCGAGATTGGCAAGGATGGCGATTATACCACGCTTTTTAACAATATCTCTGGTAAAAAGACTCTCGTTAAATTCTCCTCGCCCAAGGATGGCGAATGGGAGGAGGTGATTTTGCCAATAAGCTCAGCCAAGATGAATGACCTGCTTTACAACCGTTGGGTGAAGTCTCGTGAGGCTGAGGTGGACCGTCTGTCGGGCGGCAGACTGGGCTATGTTCATATCCAGTCGATGAGCGATGACAGTTTCCGTAAGATTTATGCTAAGATACTTGGAGAATATATCGACCGCGACGGCATAGTCATCGACACCCGCTGGAACGGCGGCGGCCGTCTGCACGAGGATATAGAGGTAATGTTCAGCGGCAAGAAATATCTCACGCAGGATGTTCATGGAGTGCCTACTTCAGATATGCCTTCGCGCCGATGGAACAAGCCGAGCATCATGATAACCGGCGAAGCCAACTACAGCAACGCGCACGGTACCCCCTGGGTGTACAAGCATCTGGGGCTCGGCAAGGTTGTCGGCATGCCGGTGCCGGGCACAATGAGCAGTGTCAACTGGGAAACTCTTCAGGACCCGTCGCTGGTTTACGGAATACCTGTGATCGGTTTCCGAACAGCCGAGGGCAATTATCTCGAAAATACCCAGCTTGAGCCGGATATCAAGGTTGCCAACGATCCTGCGACCGTTGTCAAAGGTGAGGACGCACAGCTTAAGACCGCCGTTGAAGAACTCATGAAAGAAATCAAAAAGTAAGCGCAAGTTATGGCTAATATTATTAAAAAAGGCGATATAGTGCGCTTCCTCAACAGCACAGGTGGCGGTACTGTGACGCGCATTGAAGGCAATATGGTATATGTTACCGATGAGGACGGCTTTGACACACCGGTTCTTGCCAAAGAGTGTGTTGTGGTCGACAACTCTACGGCATGGGAAAAGGCAAAGGCGCGTGTAGAGGCACCGGCGGTGAGTCAGCCTGCTCCCGCAGCCGCCCAGCCAAAGGTAAAAGACGTCACTCCGACTGAACCGGAAATTGTGCCGGAGGAGGTTGAGGGCGGTGATATACTCAATATTGTGCTCGGTTACGAGGCGGAAGACCTCAAGAAACTGCCGGACACCCGGTACTTCGCATACCTCGTCAATGACTCCAACTACTACCTCTATTTTACATACATGAGCGCATCCGCCGATGGCGGATGGACTACACGCTACGCCGGCATAGTGGAGCCTGGCATACAGGTGCTTCTCGAAGAGTTCGGTGCCGAGTCCCTGTCATCTCTCGAGCGCGTGGCAGTGCAGGCTATAGCTTTCAAGAAGGGCAAGGAGTTCGAGCAGAAAGCGCCGGTGAGTGTTACGCTCAAGCCCGATGTCACCAAATTCTTCAAGCTCCATTGCTTCCGCTCCAATCCTTATTTCGAGACTCCCGTCATAGCTTTTGACATAGTTAAAAACGGTGTTGTTGCGGGAACGAAGGAGCCGGATGTGGCAAAACTTGTGGAAAGTGTGTCGAAGCCGAAGCCGGCTGACCGCAAGAAGTGGAAGCGTCCGGTGGTCAAGAACACCGAGCGCAGACCCGGCGGCAACGGCATTATTGAAGTAGACCTTCATATCGACGAGCTTGTAGACACTACCGCAGGGTTGTCAAATGCCGATATGCTCAATCTTCAGGTTGACGAATTTCGCAAGGTGATGGATGGCAATCTCAAGCACTCGGGCCAGAAGATAGTGTTTATCCATGGCAAAGGCGAGGGAGTGCTGCGTCAGGCACTGATGAAAGAGCTCAACCACCGCTACAAAGGCAAGGTAGAGGTGCAGGACGCATCATTCCACGAATACGGATTCGGAGCAACACAGGTGACAATCAGATGATATACTGGCACTCCGGCACCGGCAACAGCCGCCATGTGGCAGAGGCGCTCGCGCGGCAGCTCGGGCTTGAAGCGGTGATGATTACTCCCGGTGGATGCGCTGCCAAAACGCCAGCGGTCGAGAAGACAGTGTGGGTATTCCCTGTGTATTCATGGGGAATACCTCCGGTAGTGCGCCGGTTTATAGAGAATAGCGAAGGACTTGACGGTTCTGAGCATTATATGGTGTGTACTTGCGGCGATGACATAGGGCTCACCCATGAGCAATGGCGTCGGATGGTCAGGCGCAAAGGCTGGCTGGCGCGTGGGACGTGGTCGGTGCAGATGCCCAATAACTATGTGCTTCTGCCCGGATTTGATGTCGATGCCGCGGCTGTCAGAGATGCAAAGCTTTCGGCGTGTGGCGACCGCATCAAGGCTGTAGCGCGGGGCATACGTTGCGGCGCGAATGTCGATGATGTTGTGCGCGGTTCGTTGCCTTGGCTCAAATCAAAGGTGCTTTACCCGCTCTTTGTGCGTATGCAGATGTCGCCGAAGCCGTTTCATGCCACGGATTCATGTATAGGCTGCGGCAAATGCGCCGCCGCGTGTCCTGCACGAAACATAGTTATGGACGGGAGCAGGCCTGTATGGGGGCGCGACTGCACGATGTGTCTCGGCTGCTACCACATCTGCCCGAAGCATGCAGTCGGCTACGGCAGCCGCACCAAAAGCAAAGGCCAATACTTCTATTGCTCCGACAATTCTTACTAATCACGGATTTAGGGGATAGTGTCTGCTGAATTGACGTGTCAGGCATTGTAGAGGTAGCGCTTGATGGAGCGCTTGGGAGTCTTTTCAAACTCGCTCGCTATGAGCTGTATTCGGTCGATGCGCTCGTATGGGGCTACGAGCTTGTTGAGCTCGGCAGTGACCTTCTCCATGATTTCCGGGAGCATATCGGAGGTGACCCCCTGGCGGTCCATAGCCTCATAGTCGGGATACACAAGAGCCACAAGCCGCTTGTCGCGCTCCACAATCAGACTCTCGGCTACAAAAGGCATATTGTTGAGCTTCGCCTCAATCTCCTCGGGGTAGATATTCTGCCCGTTTGCGGATAGAATCATGGTTTTGTAGCGTCCTTTGATGAATACTGTGCCGTCGGCGCCGAGTGTGCCCATGTCGCCGGTATGAAGCCAGCCGTCTTTGTCGAGCACCGCTTCGGTAGCCTTGCGGTTTTTGTAATATCCTTTCATCACATTCTCACCCTTGACGCATATCTCGCCGGGAATATGGGCCTGGTCATCGCTGAGTATCTTGGCTTGCATGATGTCAGGGAGCACTCTTCCGGAGGAGCCGGGTATAAACTTGCGCCAGGGAGTGTAGCTTATCAGCGGTCCGCACTCGGTCATGCCGTAGCCTACGGTGAGCGGAAAATTGATTTTGTACAGAAAGTCCTCGACTTCGGGGTTGAGCGGTGCGCCGCCGACAATGACTTCCTCGAACTCGCCGCCGAAAGCATCCACAAGTTTGCGCCTGATTTTGGAGAATACCGCTTTGTTGAGGAGCGGCAGACGCACAAGGCGTTTCATGGCGGGGGTGGATATGGCCGGCACAATCTGGTTGCGATACACTTTTTCAAGAATCAGCGGCACGCATAGTATCAGGTTGGGACGTACCTCGCCGAGCGCCTTGAGCAATGCTTTGGGTGAGGGGAGTTTGCCGAAGAGTGTAATGTGTGTGCCGACGGCGAGAGGCACAAGCATATCGAATGCGCAGCCGTAGGCATGGGCGAGCGGCAGGAAGGAGAGGCAGCGCGAGCCGCGGTAGTGTAGGTGGGAGCGCATACCAAACACCACATTGCCGCACAGATTGTTGTGGGTAAGCATCACCCCTTTGGAGAAGCCCGTGGTTCCTGAGGTGTAGTTGATTTCGGCAAGGGCGTCCTTGTGCATGAGCGGATAGCAGACGTGCTCGGGATGAAAGCCTTTCGGATACATTTTTGCGAATTTGCGAGGCAGAGCGGCGATAGCCTTCATGGCTTTGCCGCTGTTGTCAGGATGCTCGGCAAGCACTCTTGCATCGTCGAGCGACATAGCCACCTTTATCTTGTGCATCTTGTCAAACTCGAGGTTTTCCCACACGCTGTCTGCTACAAACAGCATCAGCGAGTCGCTGTGGTTGACGATGTGAAGCGCGTCCTGCGGGTTGAAGTCCTGAAGAATAGGCACAATCACCGCTCCGTAGGTAATGGTGGCCATATAAGTGACCACCCAGGATATGGTGTTTTTGCCCAGCAAAGCAATCTTGTCGCCCTGTCTGATGCCGCACTCCTTGAAAAACAGGTGTGTGCGGGCGATTCGTCTTGCAAAATCGCCGTAAGTAAGAGATTCTCCGGTAGTATAGTCGGTTATTGCCTGCAGCTCCCAGTTTTTTCTGAAGTTGCGTGCATATATCTGTAATAAATCCTCTTTAAGCATATCAAGCGGGTGTTATACTTATATAATTACACTTGAATGATGGATTTGGTTTCATTTAGGTCGGTGTTTCTTATATGATGTATTTGCCGACAAACTTATCAAATAGCGCGCACTCCGGCAAATTATAATCTGTAATTTTGGTGAGTCATGCCGCTATTCTGATAGTACGAGAGTGTTTTGAATCTAACTCGGCGATACCGCATACGCCGGTACAACAATAGAATCAGTTACCGTGAAGAGAGGGCGCGCCTCTCTTTCTCTTATCGCGGAAATATATACCATTTTTGAGGTATAGACGCCAAATGTGCAATCAATTGGTTATATTCGCGTCATGAATCATTTTGTTTTTGACTCGGCGGAGGCGTATAATAGTGCATACGGTCTGCCCACGTATCATCCGCTTGTCACTGCAGTGGATTTGAAGGAATCAAGTGTGCCTTTTTCCTCATCGGTATGCGATTACGGCATGTATGCCGTGTTTCTGAAGAAAGGCGTGCAGTGCACTATTAAATACGGCAGACAGAAGTATGACTATCAGAAGGGCTCTGTGGTCACTTTCGCTCCGGGTCAGAAAGTGGAGTTTCACACCGACACCCCGCATATTGGGTCTGACGTGCTTGGAGTGCTGTTTCATCCCGACCTAATCTTGGGCACACCGCTGGGCGAAAAAATCCACAGATACGGATTTTTTGACTATTCGCAGCTTGAGGCGGTGCATCTTTCGCAGCAGGAGCATGATATATTCGTGGATTGCTTCAATAAGATTCGCGCTGAGGTAGAGCATCCGGTAGACAGACATTCGGCAGACCTGCTGTGCGCCAACATCCAGCTCATGCTCGAATACCTGTATCGTTTCTATGACCGGCAGTTTATCACGCGCCATCATGTCAATTCAGGAGTGGTGGCGGATTTTGAGCGTGCCCTGCGGGAGTATTTTGACAGCGGCCGGTCGCGTGACGGGCTTCCGACAGTGTCATATTTCGCAGGCAACGCGAGCCTCACTCCGGGTTATTTCGGCGATCTTATAAAGAAGGAGACCGGCACTACCGCGCAGGAAATGATTTCGCAGCACATTGTCGGAGTCGCCAAGCACAAGTTGCTCAGCTCTGACGAGGATGTGGCTGTTATTGCCTACGATCTGGGATTTCAGTATCCGCAGCACTTTACCCGCCTTTTCAGACGCATAACTGGCATGAGCCCGACTCAGTTCAGGGCTGCGGTTTCCAACTGATGATATATTCGAGGCCGTCGGCAGCAGGGTGTGAGGTGTCGTTGCAGAAGCCTCCGGCTTGACCGCTTTCATTTTCGGAGAGGAAAAAGTGGCATAGACCGATGCCGCAGTCTATCATCGACAGATACTTTGATGAGACTGAATAGAAGTGAACGGTGTCGCCGGTCACAATCGCGCGCCAAGGCTGTGAGTTGACCGATGAGGGCGCGAGGCGCATCATCTCCAGAGCTTCGGCATATCTGTTGTCCATTCGCAGGGGAGTGGAGGCGTTTTCAAGGAAGAAAAGTGATTCAAAAGGCTTTCTTTTGGCACTTCCCGCTATAAGTTTGGTTAGTTTGCCTCGTAAAGTTTCTTTTTCAGCAGCTTTTCCCACAGGGCTTACCGCTTTCAGGGTCTGCCCTTCGGGCCATTGCTCCCCTTTGTAAAAATCTGTGCCCTTGAAAGTGGCGGCAATCCAGCAGGTGCCGAGTCCGAGAGCCGTTGCAGCGAGAATAGTCTGCTCCATGACAAATCCGGCGCTGATTGCGTCAGCGGCATTATCTCCGGCACTTAGCAGCAGATAATGTGTGGCGTTTCTGACAGTGCCGTAGGTGCTAGGTTTGAACGGACCGTTGAGGTCGAATTTTCTAAGCCGCACACTGGCGTTGCCTCCAAAAGGGTTGGTAGCGGTGACAATGCTGTGTTCCAGTGCGAGCTGTTGCGGAGCTGTAAGCGGCAAGCCGGTGTAGTTTCTTACTGATTTGCGGATGCGGATGGTTTCTATGATATCCATAATGCTGTGGGATAAAAACGGAAGATAAACCCGGCGCCAAGCAGGATTTATCTTCCGGTTTCACATATATGTCGCTCAAAAGTTAGTTTTCAATCTTTATTTTGCCCATTGTCGAGGTCTCTTTGGTGAGCTTCTTTGCCTTGCAGCTTATGTTGCCGAGGCTCGATGCTTCGGCGTTTCCGGTGTCGGCGTCCAGTGAGGCGGCCTTGATATTGGCGTTGCTCGATGCCTCGAAGTTTACCCTCTTGGCTTTGCCGGACAGAATTATATTTGCAGCGGAGCCGGCCTCAGCATCAATATAATCGCTCATCACCCCGTTGAGTACAATGTTTGCAGCCGATGATGCTTCGGCATCTATTGTCTTCGCGTTGCAAGTAGTGACATTGACATTTCCTGCCGATGATGCTTCGACGTCAAGTTTGTCGCAGGTGAGCGAGGGTATGTTGATGTTTCCGGCGCTCGACACTTCGATTTCAATCTTTTTACCTGGCAGTTTGACAGCGCCTGTTGCGGTTATGGTGCCGGCGGATTGCGCCTCAAATTCTGTGACTGAGGGGGCGCTGACAGCTATTTTTACACCGTCAACCTTGAGGCGGTTGGGCTTGTTGCTTTTGACTGTAGCCCGCAGTTCGCCGTCAACAATCTTTATGTCAAGGTAGTGCTTTACATTTTCAGGAGTAGTTACGCTTACTGATGTGGCGGCTCCGGGAGTGTATGTCACGGTCAGACCTGAAGAGGTCTCTATAGAGCTGATGGCGGATGCTTTGACCTGATAGGTGACAGTAGGCTCCGCTGCTTGTGTGGAAACAGCGCCGACAACGGTCAGAAAGGTGGATAGGAGAAGTTTTTTTACCATAGTTTTTACGTTTTACATATAATAGACGCGCGACTAAGTGCAAATGTTACATCACGGTGCGTTTTTTTCTAAAAAAAAGAGTAACTTAGCGCAAATAACCTCCAAATCCGCTATGTGATGTGTAAGATTATCGCATTTGTAATATTCCTTGCTTCAGCTTTTTTTGCGACGGCGGCTCCTATCGACTCGCTCGCCGCGCGCGTCACCGAAAACAGTTCAGCCGGGCGCATCCTTTTTAAGGAAGTGCCCTCCAAAGATGACTTCTTTGAGATAAAGGCAGATGGCGGGCGTGTGCTCATCGAGGGCAACAATGCCGTAAGTATGGCTGTAGGTCTGAACTGGTATCTCAAATATGTTGCAGGCATACACATCTCCTGGAATAATCTCACGCAGCCGCTGCCGGAGGACCTTCCGCTGCCGGAGCATCCGATTCGCCGCAGAGCATCGGTTGCCGACCGCTATTATCTCAATTATTGCACTCATTCCTACTCTATGGCGTTTTGGGACGAGGACAGGTGGATGAAGGAGATTGACTGGATGGCTCTGCACGGAGTCAATATGCCGCTGGCGATGACAGGCATAGAGACTGTGTGGCGCAATATGCTCCGCAAACTGGGCTATAGCGATGGCGAGATAGGAGAGTTTGTCAGCGGCCCAGGCTTCTTTGCCTGGTGGCAGATGAACAATCTCGAAGGGTGGGGCGGTCCGTTGCCCGAGCAGTGGTACTCTGACCGCGCCGAGCTTCAGAAAAAGATTCTTGCCCGCATGCGCTCGCTGGGCATAAAGCCCGTGCTTCCTGGCTATGTGGGCATGGTGCCGCGCAATATTGGCAAGAAACTCGGCTACGCGATAGACGACCCCGGGCTGTGGTGCGGTTTTCCACGTCCGGCGTTCCTCTCTACATCCGATGAGCATTACGACAGCATTGCCGACCTATATTATAAGGAGTTGACCGCGCTTTACGGCGAGGCTCCTTACTACAGCATGGATCCGTTTCACGAAGGGGGCGCGCCTAAAGGGGTAAACCTTTCGGAAGCGGGCATTAAGATTGCAAACGCCATGAAGCGCGCCAATCCGGATGCCAAATGGGTGATACAGAGCTGGGGCGGCAATCCGCAGCGCGCACTGATTGATACCCTTGCGGCAGGTGACATCGCAGTTCTCGACCTATATAGCGACAAGGTGCCGAAATGGAGGAAAAACAACGGCTACGGCAAGCATGACTGGCTCTACTGCATGCTGCTCAACTTCGGCGGCAATGTCGGGCTTCATGGCAGAGCCGATTTTCTTGTGAACGGTTTTTATGATGCGCTGGAGTCTGCGCCGCATCTCACCGGCATAGGCGCCGCCCCTGAGGGCATCGATAATAATCCGGTGATGTACGAGTTGCTGTTTGAGCTGCCGTGGCGCGCCGAGCGCTTCGACACCCGCGCATGGCTTGCCGGCTACCTGCGTGCGCGCTATGGCGCCGAAGCAGTGGATGAGGTTATTATAAAAGGATGGGATGCATTATGGTCTACAGTCTATAACGCTCCGGTGGAATACCCTGGGCAGGGCACGGTTGAGTCGCTGCTTTGCGCCCGTCCGTCGTGGAATCCGAAAAAGACCTCTACCTGGGGTTATGCCGAGCTATTCTATTCGCCGGACAGCACAGCAAATGCGGCGGCTTGCTTAGCGCCAAGGCATGGCAACAATAATTTTGAGTACGACCGTATCGACATTATGCGCCAGGCTAACGCTGACCACGCAAACTTTCTGCTCAGTCAGATAGGGGCCGCCCATGAGCATGGCAACCGCTATTCTGTCAAGACCCTCGCAACTGAATTTTTAAACCTGCTGCTTGAGCAGGATTCCCTGCTCAGCTTGCGCCGTGACACCGGAGTGGATGCCTGGCTTGATGCCGCGGGCGCTCTCGCCAATGGTGACAAGGATGCCGAGAGGCTCTACCGCCGCAACGCCGCGCTGCAGATAACAGTGTGGGGCGACAGTGTGGCGGCAAACAGGGGAGGGCTGCATGACTACTCCCACCGCGAGTGGGGCGGAATACTCCGCGAGCTATATTATAACAGGTGGAAAGCCTTCTTCGACCACGAGCTTAATGGCGCTCCGGCTCCCGACTATTACCGCATGGAAGTTGACTGGGTAGACCGCCGCGCCGCCTATCGCTAATCAGGTGAATTATCGGGGTTTGTGCATAGATATTCTTTCGATGCACCAATAAATCAAAAGAAGTGTGAGTTGGATATTAGGCAATGCCGTCATAAATAATATCCAATACAAACCACCCCCAAAGCCCAGATAAATTTTCAGATATCCACTGAAGATCGAATATATAAGAACAATAATAAGATTTATTATTGCTCCGAGGCTATGACTCTTTCGGAATAAGGTCAAAGCAAACATTAAGGGCTGACATAAGCCAGATACCAATATGGCATCTTCCCAATGACTGCACAATATCACGTCATGAATACACAAAGACAATATCAAAATCTCGGTGATTGTCCACATCACCCAAAATCGTTTATCGGTCGGTTGCATAAAAATAGATTGATAGGTATAATTCATTAACGTATAAATATGCCATTGTTGAGATTATTTAAGAATCTGTCGTTTAAAAACGGAATTACTGTCAACTCCCATACTGACTACATTATAATCCGAAGGTATGTATATTGTGTCTCCAATCGTAACAATCGGGGTCGGAACATTCAGATTTCCGGAAAATTTCCACTCCATCCCATCAGTATTGCGCTTTAGTCTACGTGATATTATCCAAGGTCCAAATTCGGTATATAGGAAAGAATAATCAGAATTATAGCAGATTACATCCGGTAGGTCAACGCATACAGTATCATCAATTGAAACTATTGTATGCTCTCCCCACCAAGTGAGGGTGTCCTGAACTTCTTTAGGAAGTTCGGAATAAAGCACATCTTCGCCATCAGTGCAATTTATGGAACGAGTACATCCAGTACAAATGCCAATTATTCCGAAGATTACAATACCACATATTTTCTGCCATTTATTCATAATCGTAACGCTAAAAACTAAAATGGATATATTAAAGTGTTTTGTTCCCACTGTTCAAGTGTCGTCTTTGCTGTAAGAGAAGATATATCCTCTCTAAGTGAAATCTCTTTGAGAATTTGAACTGCAATTTTGGGATATGTCGGCAGTAAGCCATAAGCAGCAAACATTCTTACGCCGACATTAGAATCAGACAACAATGCCTCCAATTCATTCGTTTTTCCCAATCCTTTGAGATATTTAAGAATCTGAATAATCCGGTCAAAGGCATTGTTGCCTTTTTTATAATCGCCACTCTCCGTTGCAACTACTTGAGTAGCCGCAGCCAAGCGAAAGTCGGTTAATGCTTCGCTGATGTTGTCAATCTGTTTCATCACTTGCCTCCTTTCTGATCAATCAATTTTTGTTTTGGTACAAGGTCTATCGACTCAATCTTTGCAATGTCTGCGACAATAGGGATTAAAGTCAGCTCCATGTTATAATCTTTTCGTAAATCCTCAGCACCGGAGTATTCCCTAAGATTGAAAGTCCGACCGAATGATATGCCATTATATCTGAAATAAATTTCATCAATATTAGATGTTGAGTAACCCTTTAATGGTTTTTCAATTACAATGTAGTCTTTCTGTTTTGCAATAATAATAAGGGAGATAAAACCGATAACTGCCAATGAAAGACACGATAACGCACCACCCTTAACCCATCGGCTTGCCTTTGATTGTTTTGGCACGATGTAACTGCCGATTGTCAATAAACCAACGACCCATGTAGCCAAATCATACATCTGACAAGTAATAAGGAAGCCTCTTGACAGCCATATCGCTATCCCAAACAATCCGATTATTGCCCAAAGCAAATAATCAATTGTCCGAGTACGAACAGCCTTATATATCTCCATACCAACGGCATAGACTATGATAGCAATGAATATGTATCTTAAAGTATTTTCCATGGTTATATAGTTATCAATTATATCGTATGACTTCTGCAAGTCTTTCAAGTCCCCAATAAAGTAACAACAGTATTAGCTGTGCAATAGGAAGTACAACTGTGAAGGCAAACCAACCCCAGCCATCATTATCTTCATGCGTCAATCTCAGATAGATTGAATAAGCCGTATAAAAGCTGATGATTATCAAATTTACCAATGCGGCATTCGGATGAGTGATTTTGAATAATGCCAAAGCTATCATTATCGGTTGAGTCACTGCAAAAATGCATGTCATGCCGAATGACTGACTCCTCACTGCGACATCTATACAGGAGGCTAATAGCAGCAGTTCGGCAATTGCCCATGCTATCCAAAATCGTTTATCGGTCAGTTTCATATTTGTTCAATGAGTTTTCGGGATAAATTTCATTATCATAA
>JAIDJW010000140.1 GCA_029052015.1 Paramuribaculum sp.
CCATTACTCCCACGCGGGGGATAGCCACCTTGAATAGGTCGGGGCGCAGGTTGACAGTGGCGCCTACGAGCAGTCCGCCGTTGCTGCCGCCCTCGATGGTGAGCATCTCAGGCGAGGTCCAGCCTTCCTTGATCATGTACTCAGCAGCGGCGATAAAGTCGTTGAACACATTCAGCTTGTTGGTCTTGGTGCCGGCCTCGTGCCATGTCTCGCCATACTCGGAGCCGCCGCGCAGATTGGTCTGGGCGTATATGCCGCCGTTTTCAAGCCAGAGCATGCGGTTGGCGCTGAAGCCGGGTGTGAGCGACACATTGAAGCCGCCGTAGCCGTAGAGATACACCGGATTCTTGCCGTTTTTCTCAAGACCTTTCTTATAGGTGATAAACATGGGCACTTTGGTGCCGTCGGCGCTGGGGTAGAATATCTGCTCGGTGATGTAGTCGTCCATGTTCAGTCCTGCGACCTCAGGCTGCTTGACGAGGGTGCTCGCTCCGGAAGCCATGTCGTAGGCATAGACCGCCGAGGGGTAGGTGAAGGATGTGAAGGAGTAGAACACCTCCGGGGTGCGCTTTGACGATGAAAGTGCTACGCTGCCGTAAGTCGGGAATTTCATCTCGCCGAGCTTGCTGCCGGTGCGGGTGTAGATGTCGACATGGTCGGATGCGTCTTTTTCGTAGGTGACAAGCATCTTGTCGCCGGCAAACTGCATGTTTTTTAGCACTCCCTCGCTCTCGGGGATGAGTTCCTGCCATGCCTCGCGCTGCGGCGCCTTGAGGTCGGCGGTCATGAGCCTGCCGCGGGGCGCGCCGGCATTGGTGGTAAAGTACACCTTGCCGTCGGCAACCTCCATTATATTTATCTCATAGTCCTGGCTCGGCTCCATCACCAGCCAGTTGCCGCCGGTCTTCAGATTCTTGAACATCACTGAAGAACCGATGCCTTCGCCCTGGCCGATGACAAACAGGTAGTCCTCGCTGTCGGGCACGTATGCGCTGTGGAAGTGCAGCGGGTGAGCCTTGTCCTCGTACACGAGCTTGTCGTCGCTCTGGGGAGTGCCGAGCTTGTGGAAGTATATCTGATGATTCTCGTTGGCGTTGCTGAACTCCTTGCCGGCTTCGGGACGCGGATACGCGCTGTAGTAGAAGCCGTCGCCCGCCCAGGCGGCCGAGGTGAACTTGGCCCATTCGATATGGTCGGGCAGAAGCTCCTTGGTGTCAGTGTCCATCACAAAAATCTCCGTCCAGTCAGAGCCGTTGCGCGACACCGAGTAGGCGGTGTGCTTGCCGTCGTTTGACATGAACACCCCTGTGAGGGCAACAGTGCCGTTGTCGCTCAGCGCGTTGGGGTCGAGAAAGACCTCGGCAGCGCCTCCGACAGAGTCGCAGCGCATCAGCACACTCTGGTTTTGCAGCCCGTTGTTTTCATAGAAGTAATAGCGGCCGTCGCTCTCCTTGGAGGGCATTCCGCTCTTGGCGTAATTGTTGAGGGCGGTGAGGCGCTCGCGGATTTTGCCACGGAAAGGGATTGCGGCGAGATAGCTCTCAGTGACCGCATTTTCCGCAGCCACCCACTCGCGGGTAGCCGCGCATGTGTCATCCTCCAGAGGGCGGTAAGGGTCGGCTACCTCCATGCCGAAATAAGTGTCGGTGACTGTGGTGTCCGCCGGAGCCTGCGGATATTTGATACTTTTGCCGCCGGCACACGATGCCGCGCAGACGCTGAGACTGACCATGATGGCTATTTGTGAGGTGATATTCATTGTGTGATAACTATTGGCAACAGTAAATAAAAGCTGTGCAAAGATAGTCAATAATGTTTCCGGAAGTGCGCGGCAGATTCTTAAAGTAGCTTAATGTTCGGCGAAAAATGCCGTGAATTGTAGGGCGTTAGAAATTTTAACACTATTTTGTGCTTGAGTATAGTGCTGGATTGAGATAAAAGTACTAACTTTGCACTCACAAAACATCGCGGGATGGAGCAGTGGTAGCTCGTTGGGCTCATAACCCAAAGGTCGCAGGTTCGAGTCCTGCTCCCGCCACTAGACAAAAAATCCCTGCCTCCGCAAGGTTGCGGGGATTGTCATTAAAAGCCGCGGCGCGAGCCAACGCCCGGTCCCATAGCTCAGTTGGTTAGAGCACCTGACTCATAATCAGGGAGTCCTAGGTTCAAGCCCTAGTGGGACCACTTATTTAATAGCAAAATTGAGGCAACCTATTGAATTTCAGACAATTCAATAGGTTTTCTCTTTTTT
>JAIDJW010000141.1 GCA_029052015.1 Paramuribaculum sp.
GGGTATGGCGGGGATGCCGTAGATGTCGGTGGCTACGTTCTGGGTGTTGAGTATCTGCGGCCAGGGCAGGCTGTGGGTCTCGACAGCCTTGAGAGTGTTGGCGGGTTCGTCCCATACGGCTACTCCGAGAAAGTCCATCTTGTCGGAATACTTGTTGTAAAGGTCCTTGATGACGGCTGTCTCGCGGATGCAGGGGCCGCACCAGCTTGCCCAGAAGTCTACGAGGGTGTATTTGCCGTTGCCCACATAGTCGCTGAGTTTCTTGGTCTCGCCGTTGTAAGTGATTTCAAAGTCCTTGAATTTGTGTCCCACCGAGGTTTCCTCTTTATTCAGAAGCCCTTTTTTCAGGGTCTGGAGGCGCTGGCTGGAGGCAAACTGCGGGTATTTGGCGAGATTCTGCTCGAAGGTCGGCAGGTCCCATGAATATGCGTTCTGGAGGAAGAGGTAATAGCCGAGAGGATTGTCGGCGTTCTGCACAAAGGCGTCCTCCATCAGCTTGTTGTAGCGGGTGCGTATGTCGCTCTGCTGCTCTTCGGTAGCGTCCTGACCGAGAGCGCGAAATTCTTTTTCAAGGGCGCTCTGCTGCTCGAAGAGCTGGTTCATGGCTTCGTTTGTGGATGTGCCGCGTGCTGTGCGGGTGGCGGCATCGGCTGAGATTTCACCGGGTTCGAGCACAAACATAGCGGCGCGGTTGCCGTCAAGAAGTATGCGCACGAATTCAGGCTTGGCTATCTCGCCGCTGAACACCGCCTTGCCGTCGGCAACGATAGCGGAGTCGAGCTTGGTGCCTGTGTCAAAGCTGACAATGTATGCTGTCAGACCGTCCTCATCGTCGGTGAGCGGAAGGGTAACGGTGTACTTGTCGGCGGGTCCGGCTGTGGCGCACGAAATTGCCATTGCGCACACTGTGCTGAAAGTAAGTAGGTTTCTTTTCATTCCAAATATGTTTTTATTATATGTTTCTGCGGCAAAAGTAACAAAATTTCCGTCCGTTAAGCAACTTTTAGTGGAATTTGTTGCCGTGCCTGCACGATTATGAGTAATTTTGCCTCATCCCATATAAACATATAAAACATTATGCATCGTCAGGAAACTCTTAACGCATACATTCTGCAGTCGCTGCGCAGCAACTGGGAACTTCTCGCCCTCACCGATTTTAACGGAGCGTCGTATCAGTACAAGGATGTGGCGCGCAAAATCACCAAACTCCACATTCTTTTCAAAAACAGCGGAGTGGAAAAAGGGGACAAGATTGCCATCTGCGGACGCAACTCCGCTCAGTGGGCCATGGCGTTTATAGGCATAATCACCTACGGCGCCGTGGCGGTGCCGGTGCTAAACGAATTCAAGCCCGACAATATACATCATCTTGTCAACCACAGCGGCGCGCGTCTGCTTTTTGCCGATGCATCTACCTGGGAGAATCTTGATGCGGCGATAATGCCTGCACTTGAAGGGGCGCTCCTTATAAGTGATTTCTCGCTGCTGATGTCGCGAAGCGAATCGCTGTCGGAGGCGAGAGCCAATCTAAACAAGTTTTTCGGCGATGCTTATCCCGAGCGCTTCACTGTAGACGATGTTGAGGTGAGTGTGAACCGCCCCGACGATGTTGCCCTTATTAATTATACCTCCGGCAGCACCGGTTTCTCCAAGGGGGTCATGGTTACAAACCGCAACCTGTGGAGCAATCTGGAGTACACGGTGGATCATCTCGATTTCCTGTCGCCCGGCGACGGAATAGTGTGCATGTTGCCGCTCGCTCACATGTATGGTCTTCTTGTAGAGATGCTCCATCCGTTTATAAAAGGATGCCATATAAATTTCCTGACCCGCACTCCCTCGCCTCGCATAATAATGGAGGCGTTTGCAAATGTGCGCCCGAAACTGATTGTGGCTGTGCCGCTGATTCTTGAGAAGATTATCCGCACAAAGGTATTTCCTCTCCTCGAAAAGCCGTATATGAAGCTTCTGCTGCATGTGCCGTTTGTCGATGACCGTCTGCTGGCAAAAATCAAGACGAAGCTTACCGATAGTTTCGGAGGCAATCTTGTGGAGATTATCATAGGCGGCGCGGCTCTCAACAAGGATGTGGAGAGTTTCCTGCGGCGCATAGACTTCCCGTTCACTGTCGGCTACGGCATGACCGAGTGCGCTCCGCTCATCTCTTATGCTCCTCACGGCGAGGCGCGTGCCGGCTCGTGCGGCAAGGTGGTTGACCGCATGGAGGTGAGGGTAGAGTCGCCCGATGCCGCCGAAGTGCCGGGTGTGCTCTGGGTGCGCGGTGACAATGTGATGAAAGGCTATTATAAAAACGATGAGGCGACAGCCGAGGTGTTTGATGCCGACGGATGGATGTGTACCGGCGATATAGGCTGCGTCGATGCCGACAACTTTATTTACCTGCGCGGACGCGACAAGAATATGATTCTCGGTCCTTCAGGTCAGAATATCTATCCCGAAGAGATAGAGCAGAAGCTCAACAACATGCCATACGTGGGTGAGTCAATCGTCATTGACGAGGGCGGACGCCTTGTGGCTCTTGTGTATCCCGATATGGACAATGTGATGCAGCAGCGTCTGTCGGCCGTAGATATCGAACGGCTGATGTCTGAAAACATGACGTCGCTCAACAAAGAGCTGCCCGGATACTCTCAGATAGCGCGCATAGACATAATGAGCGAGGAGTTTGAAAAAACACCCAAGCGCTCCATCAAGCGCTACCTCTACCAGCGTTAACCTCCTCGCTGCTTGCCCTGACGGGCTTTACACAGAAGGGACGACTGTTGGCACGCTTCAGGCGCACGTATTTTAATCGGACGGTGCTATTTTGTTGAAAATTTGGAGTACTCAGGTCCTTTTGCTAACTTTGTGACTGAAAAGGCACTGACTTATGCGCACAGGCAAATGTATAGTAACAGCGGCTTTAGTATTGTTGTCGACAGGATGTATTTCTAAAAACGGTTCCGCCACGGCGGAGTCGGCAAATGACACAGCTGTCGATACACTCGCTCTGCCTGCGCCGCAGCCATTGACCCGACTCCCGGACACCATGTATGCCTCGGCTGATGCAGTGAAATTCGTGGTGGAATATGTCGGCGATTCCGCCGCAGGCGCCCTTTCTTCCCTTGACGATTTATACACCGGTGCTCCTGGAGCATTAACATTCCGCCAAGGGCAAAGCCGTGATGCCTCTTTTGCGGGAACAATCAGCGGCACACCGTCTGAAATAACCGTTGACTGGGAATTTGCCACTGCTTACGATACCACCCGTACAAAATTCGGGGTGTGGGGAGGCGGTAGCGGATGGACAGGTCAGCCGTTGCTTGTCAGTTGGCCTGACAGCATAGCGTCATGTTTTCGTGATTCTGCGATGGTCAATGAGTCATTTGAAGGCAAGGAACTTATTGTGGGCTCACTTTGTGGCAATGTTTACTTTATCAATCCTGAAACCGGCGCCTCCACGCGCAATCCGGTTTATGCCGGCAATCCGATAAAAGGCACTGTTTCACTTGACCCGACTCTAAACGGCAATCTGTATGTCGGTCAGGGCATACCGGCGAATAAACCGTTTGGCGCAGTGGTGGTCAATCTGTATAAGGACATAGTTACAGATATGTTTGCCGAGGACCCGAGAGCGTGGCGCGGATGGGGAGCATACGATTCCTCGCCGGTGAGGGTAGGGCAATTCCTGTTCAGACCCGGAGAAAACGGCAGCGTTTACAAATTCAATGTCGAGCAGGGGTCGCTGACGCTTCACTCTGTTCTCCGTTATCGAGTAGCCGGATATGCACCTGGCATAGAATCGTCGATGGCAGTGTGGCGCAATTACGGTTTTGTGTGCGATAATCACGGCAATATCATAGCCCTGAATCTTGACAATATGCGACCGGTGTGGCGCTACACTCTCGGCGATGACATTGACAGCACGCCTGTGGTCGGTGTTGAGGACGGCAATCCATATATTTACACCGGCTGTGAGATTGACCGGCAGGGTAGCGGAACAGCCCGATTTGTAAAACTCGATGCACTGAGTGGCGAGCCTGTGTGGAGAACTGAAATGGAAGGCAATCGCGCCGATGTGGACGGCAAGCACTTCGACGGCGGATATTATGCCACCGCTCTGCCAGGCTCGGGAAATTGCTCACACCTTATATATAATAACTGCGTGCTCAACACCGGCAGTATGCAAAACGGAGTTTTCGTGGCGTTCGAGCGCTCCACCGGCAAAATAGCATACACAACACCTCTGCGCTATTATGCGTGGTCGTCGCCGGTAGGATTTCTCAATGAAAGAGGCGAGATGTTTGTGGTTACCCTCGATGCCGCCGGCCGTGCATATCTTATAAATGGCGCGGATGGTTCAATCATAAGTGTAAAGCAGGTCGGTGCGAACTTCGAGAGTAGTCCCGTTGTGTGGGACAATCATGTCGCCGTCGGTTCGCGCGGGCGTTTTATCTATCGTATGTCAATTAAATGAAGCACTAAAATTCTCTCAAAGATGCTTAAAAAGATATTACTTTCGGCAATATTATCATTAACCGTTGCAGGCGCGTCGGCCCAGAAACTGACAGCCCACACAGGCACTGTTGAAAACGGCTACAATTTCTGGCTATACACACCCGAATCAACAATCGAGGAGGAGATTGAGCCTAAACCGGTTGTTATTTTTCTGCATGGCGCGAGTCTTTGCGGCAGAGACCTCAACAAAGTGCGTCGTTACGGCACTATCGACGCAATTGACAAAGGCCGCTCGATAGACGCTTACGTTATAGCGCCGCAAAATCCCGGCGGAGCGTGGAATCCGGAAAAGATAATGAATATCTTCGACTGGGTGAGCAACGAGCACAATGTCGACTACGACCGTGTGTATGTTCTCGGCATGAGTCTCGGAGGCTATGGCACTATCGACCTCGCCGCCGCATATCCCGACCGCGTTGCCGCCGCGATAGCCATGTGCGGAGGAGCTACCGCCCGCGATTTAAGTGTGCTCAACGATGTGCCGTTGTGGATTATCCACGGCACAGCCGACAGGGCTGTGAGTGTCAGTCAGAGCGACCGTGTGGTATCGGCAATGAAGGAGGCTGATGAGTCCACCCCCCGCCTGAAATATAACCGTGTGCCTGGCATGAACCACTCCAACCCAGCCCGAATGTTCTATCTCCCCGAGAGTTACGAATGGCTTTTCAGTCACACCCTCAAGGATGCCGAGCGCCAGATAGCGCCTACATTCAGCATCACAAACGATGTGCTGAAAACCGCCTATACCGGACTCAAATTCACTCGCAAGCAATCTTCATCATCGCGCTCCAAAAAGCGCTCCTCCGGTCGCCGCGGCTAACGCTACGAGGTTTTGTTCCGATCTACTCTCCCCGTACTCTCCCTGCCGGACTTTGTACGGGGTTGTCAACAATCAGTTCGCCTCCGGCGCACCTTTCACAAGGATACTAGATGCAGCAAGGGCAGGCACCGGTGAGGGTGTCGGCCGGTTGAGAGGGGACGTTTGTTTTTCGCAAAATAATACATGGTGTCCTAAAATATAGGACAGAAATGCTTAACTTTGTCCTAAATTTTAGGACACCCATGAATAAGCTATATCTCAAAACTCAGATAGCAATGCGTCAGGCGGGATTTCCGACTGACCTGAAACCGCGTGAAAATCCTCTTCCGGTCAATGTCGGAAAGATTGTAACTGTTCCGGGTGTAAGGCGTTGCGGCAAGTCATCAAAGATGGAAGCAGTGGTCAATGAACTGCTTGCCGCAGGTGTGGAACGGGAGCGTATGTTGTGGGTAAGCTTTGATGACGAGCGTCTTGTGCGCATGAGTTCCGGTGACCTTGATTTAATCATAGAAGCATATCGTGAGATGTTTCCCGACTTAGAATTATCGTCGGCATATATGTTTTTCGATGAGATTCAGTTGATAGAAAACTGGGAATATTTTGTGCTGAAGCTTTACAAACATTACTCCAAAAACATATACATAAGTGGAAGTAATGCTACAATGTTGAGCAGCGAGTTGAAATCTGCGCTGCGCGGCTGGCCTGTGGAGGAGGAAACATTTCCGCTGTCGTTTCGAGAGTATTGTGAATTCAAAGGAATCAGCACCGAAAGCTATCTGGAGTCCGACCTGGCTAAGGTGCGTGGCGCGTTCTATGCCTACAATAATGAAGGCGGATTTCCGGAGGTGGTGCTGACACCAAATCCTTTGCATAAGGCAAAAATATTGCAAAACTATTTTGATACTATGCTTTTGAGGGATCTGGTTGAGCATTACATGATATCGAACATTGAGGTACTTCGTTATTTTCTCAAGCGTATAATGTCCAATCTTACAAAGCCCACATCCATACGCGCCATACATGGCGACGTCAAGTCTCGCGGACTTCGCGTCAGCAAGGATGATTTGTATGACTGGGCAAACCACGCCTGTGATATATTCATGTTTATACGCGTGCCGAATTTCAGCAAATCATTACAGAAAATCGAAAGTTCTCAGCCAAAGTATTATTGTATAGATAACGGGCTGCGTGATGCTGTTTTGCTGCCTCAGAGCAATGATGACGGCAAAAAACTTGAAAACACCGTGTTTCTCCAGCTTTATCGTAAGCGCACTCCGATAGATCAGATATTCTATTATCAGGGCAGGTGCGAATGTGATTTCGTTGTTCAGCGTGGGGTGGATATAGAAAGCCTGATTCAGGTGACATGGAATATGGACGATGAAGAAACCCGCAGGAGAGAAATAGAAGGGCTTAAAGAGGCGTCGGATCTGACCGATTGCCGCAATCTTTATATCATAACCGCCGAGAGCACAGAGGAAATCGAATTAGACAATGGGAGCATTATCCATGTACTACCTGCGTGGAGGTGGCTGTTAGATAGATAAAATTCTCATAATAAACGCAGCAAGGGCAGGCACCGCGTAGGTGCCTGCCCTTGGCTATTAGAGGGGGATGCGTAATCAGTCGGCGATGACTTCAAACTCGGCGCCGGAGGCGTAGTCGCGTCCATCCTGCGCGTTGAGCGCCATGAAGCGGATGTAGCGGCCTTTGACGGGCTTGTCAAACATCACGGTCTGCAATGCGCTGCCTTTGAATGAGCCTTTGGCAACGGGCGCGCCCCATTCTGTCGGAGAATCGCTCACATATATCTCATAGTCCTTGACATTGCCGGTGCGGTTGCCGTCCTGGCGCGGGAGGTATCTCACGCCCTTGATGTCCTTGACTTCACCGGCATCGAAGTCTACCCAGTGGGGATAGCCGGCAACGGTTACGGAGTACATGGTGTGCCAGATTGTCGAGGGGTCGGCGTCTGCAAGGTTGGCTCCTTCGCCGTAGTCGGGTTCGAAGCTGCTTGCGTGGATGACTTCGGTTTTGATTGTCTCGATTTTTGCGAAAGTCTCGCTTGCCTCGAGGTTCTTGTTATCCTTAAGCCATGCTTTTACTACACCGCCCTGCTTCAGCTCGAAGGGTGCTGTGTACTCTTTGGCTTTGCGGGCGCCGTCAATAGTGTACATGATTGTAGCTGTGGAGTCGGGATAGCTTATTGTCACTTCTCCTGCGCGAGAGCGGCTGATGCCAAGTGGTTTTGCACCCGCGCCGCTGACTGCGGCGGCAGCGTCAATGGCATCGGCTTTGGCGGGACGGATAATGAATCCGAAGCGGTGTTCGCCGGCTTTGACACGGTCCGGTTCAAGCGGTCCGCCTTGTCCGCAGCTTGCGCCGCCGAGACCGGTGACTCCGAGGTCAAGATGGAGTGTTGTGCTGTTGCTCTTCGGCAGCTTGTAGGGATGGTTGGCGTTGAAGAGTTCCATCTCGGTGTAGGGGATGGCGGTGGTGCTCATCAGTCCGGGGGCGATGAACACTGCGCCTGATGTGCCGTCGGTGAGAGCCGCCCAGCGCACTTCCTCGCGGTTGCCGTTGCTCTGCGGACGTGTGTAGTCGGTCATCTGGTCGGCTACCTTTGATGAATATCTGCCCACAAACTGACCGGTTTTGCGGTCATTGTAGTTTTCGGCAGGTCCGCGGCCGTAGTAAGTGAATGTGTCAAACTGTGCGGGCACGCCCATGGAGTAGCCGAGACGCGGCAGGATAAGCTGCTGGTTGTTGGAGTTGATGACAGAGTTGAGCTCAATGGAACCGTCGGGATATACGGTCCAAACCTGATTGGTGACGAACTTGAAGTCTTCCGGTCCGAAAGGCGTGCTTTCGCTCTCGTCGATGCTGTAAGTGCCCTTCGAGTTGCCGTTGCCGCCCTTCATCTTGCCTCCGCGCGGTGCTTGCGACTCAACCGCGAAGCTTATGGCTTTTGCTCCGCCGGGCAGGTCGAAGACTTTTGCTGACAGAGCTTTATGATGGAGGTTGTATAGACCTTTGTCAAACCAGGGGCCGTAGACCCATGCATCATTGTTCATATACGCGCGGAAAGCGTCGAGGGCGAGTTCGCGTCCCGGGGTGATTATCTGCTTGCCGTCATAGACGAGCGATGACAGAGCGCCTGTGCGGAGGTTGAATGTAGCCTCGAATCCGTTGCCCTTGACTGTGAGAGTGCTGTCGGCTTCGCTTGTAGCCAGTGTGCCGCTGGCTGCGAGTGCCGGCTGTGCGGTGGCTGTCTTGACGGGAAGCTGCTCGGTCATCTGCACATAGCCTGCGGGCGCCCACGGCTTGTCGGAAGCGAGTTTGAACTCTATGTTTACGAAATATTCCTTGTTCGGGTCAAGTGAAGCGAAGTCGTAGGGTATCACATAGTTCTGTGCCTGGCGCGGACCGGTTGCCATTTTGGCGCCCTTGAACACATCGCTGCTCTGTACCACCTTGCCGTTCTCGACAAGCTGCCATGACATGGTGTAGTCGGTCAGCGGGGTGAAGTAATTCTTGTTGAATACCTCGATTTTACCCTTGGTCATGTCAATCGGCTTGACGCTGACATTCTGGTAAACCTTCTTCACTTCGTGATACTGCGGCTTCGGACTCATGTCGCCGAACACAATGCCGTTCATCACAAACTGACCGTCGGAGGGATTGTCGCCGAAGTCGCCGCCGAATGCAAGATACTTGTCGCCGGTGGTCGGGTCGTAGTTGTAGATCGACTGGTCGATCCAGTCCCAGATGGCACCGCCTATAAAGAAGTTGGTGCTTTCGATTGCATCCCAGTAGTCAACGAGGTTGCCTACGGCATTGCCCATAGAGTGGGCGTATTCGCTGATATGGAAAGGATATTTGATTTTCATCTTGCCCTTCACAGCCTCGCGTGTCCAGGCTATTGAGGGGTACTGGTTGGAGCCTATGTCTACTATGTTGTTGTTGCGCTCGTACTGCACGGGGCGGCTTGAGTCGAAGGCCTTGACCGCATTGTAGGCGGTGACGAAGTTCTTGCCGGGGCCGGCCTCGTTGCCGAGTGACCATATCACCACGCTCGGGCTGTTGACTGTGGAGTGGACAAGCTCCATATTGCGGGCAACATGGGCGTTTTCCCATTCCGGCACATGCGAAAGGCTCGCTTTGCCGTAATAATATTCGTGAGATTCGAGGTTTGCCTCGTCTTCGAGATAGATGCCGTATTTATCGGCGAGATAATACCAGTAGGGTGCGTCAGGATAGTGGGAGTTGCGCACATGGTTGATGTTGGCGCGCTTCATCATCATCACCTCCTTTTCCATCCAGTCGCGGCTGATTGCATGACCGACCGAAGGATTGGTTTCGTGGCGGTTGACGCCCTTGAGCTTGACAGGCATGCCGTTGACATAGAAATATCTGCCGGCTTTGCCGAACTCGTCCTGCTCGGCGGGAGTGTCCTTCACCTCGACTTTGCGGAAACCGATGTAAGTGCTCACGGTTTCAAGCACTTTGCCTTTCTTATCCTTAAGCTGCCCCACGAGGGTGTATCTCCAGGGGGCTTCGGCGCTCCATTTGTTGGGGTTGGCGAGGGTGAGGGTGGTTTTCACGTCGCTTTCGGAGCCTTTGGCAATATTTACGGGTGCGGAAGCAACTTCGATGCCTTCAACACGCTCGTTGTCGTCGCTATACAGCTTGTTGGCGTAGAGAGTGTACACCATCTTGCAGTCCTTCACCTCTTTTGCTGTGAGATTGCGCAGCGATGCGGTGATGTCGAGCGAGCCGTTGGTGTAGTTGTCGGTAAGGTCGGGAATCACAACGAGGTCGCGCACCTGCACCGGCGAGGTGGAGTAGAGCGCAACCGAGCGGAAGATGCCGGGGAGACGGAACATATCCTGCGCTTCGAGGAACGAGCCGTCCGAGCTGCGGTACACTTCCACTGCAACCACATTTTCGCCCTTGACAAGATATTTGGTAATGTCAAAGCGAGCGGCATTGCGCGAATTCTTGCTGAATCCCACATATTTGCCGTTTATCCACAGATAGAAGAATGAGTCAACGCCGTCGAAGCTGATATACACCTCGCGGCCTTTCCATGACTCGGGCACAGTGAATGTGCGGCGGGATGAACCCACTTCGTTGCGGAAGTCGTATGTTGTCCAGCTTTCCGGCGGCGTGCGCATCACTCCGCCTTTCCAGTCACCTTCCTTCACCTGATGCCAGAAGATGACAGGCTGGTTTACATAGATAGGTTTGCCGTATTTCTGCGAACCGTCCTTCTGAAGACCT
Organism: Paramuribaculum sp.; assembly: GCA_029052015.1. GTDB lineage: Bacteria > Bacteroidota > Bacteroidia > Bacteroidales > Muribaculaceae > Paramuribaculum. The sequence continues at coordinate 10,622 of JAIDJW010000141.1, forward strand.
ACTACATTCCAGTTTGAGGGCACTGTGATGTCGTCCCATCCGGCAGTGCTGTAGTCGGGCTTGTAGAAATCCGACGGACGCTTGGATGGTTCGGGCACCCAGTTGAATTTCCATGTGCCGTCGAGACTCATCCAGTATTTGCTGTTTTCGGGTAGCACCTTGCGTGCGCTCTCTGTGTCAGCGAAGTAATAGAATGTGGCTCGGGGTTGCTCCTTGTTGTAGGCAATGGAGTCGGGGCTCTGCCACTCGTGCCCCGCGGGTGCGGGCGCATCGCCGTAGTAGAAGCCCTTCAGCGCCGGAGGCGCTGCGAGCGCGGTTGCCGCCAGTGCGCACAGCCCGACGCTCATCACTGTTTTTTTCATGTAGATTATAGTGTTTAATGGTTGATTTTCCAAGTTTTGACAAAGATAGCAAATTTCCCCAATCCGCGCAACGAGTCTAATTTATATGGAGCGTATATGGAGCAACGGTTTTGCAACCGCAGTGTACAGCGTTGTGTGCTCCAAGTCGGCGGTTGCAAACCGCCGCTCCATACAAAATTCCTTCTAAACTTCTCACAAAAGTGCATTTTCGCAGAAAGCGTGGTTAAATGGGAGGTAACTTTGCATAAACTAATAACTTAAAAATTTAGCGTTATGAATTTCACACTCACTCCCGGCGTCTATGCCGCACTCAACCTCCTGTCCAAAGCAACCCGCAGCAAAGTGCTCGAAGCTGCTTTCGCTTTCGTTATCTGTGGAATACGTCCGACCAACCTCTCCAAAAACCTCCTCGTGATGTTTATGATGGTGGTGGACAGCGCTTCCGAGGGCAAGCTGACATACGTCCCTGACGCGCCTGCCGAAGAGAAAGTTGACGAAAAAACCGAAGAGCAAGCGCCGGAGGAGGCGGAGCCGCAGCCTGAAGCGCAACCGGCTGAGCCGGAGTCTTTGACGGCTCCGGAAGAGGTCATGCCTGCCGAGGAGAGGAACTATCATTTTCACCTTACAGGCGGAAACAGGGTGCTGAGTGACGATGAGATGAAATCGCCTTCCGGTGTCAAAATCAAAAAGGTAAAAAGCCCCCGCCGTAAAAGAAACCGCAACGCCTCCAGATAACCACCCTTCCTCCCGCGAGCTTCCGCTGCGTCAGCTACGTTCCTTATGTTTTGTGGTTTCCTTAAACTCGTCCCAAACAAGAGTTGCAAGGTATTTGTCACTACGGCATTGCAAATCACTCACGCCATCCTCTATCAACTCAGAGGTGTCTGATTGATAATATATATCGGCAGCTTCCTTGAGAGACATTCCGTACAGGTCATGTATGCTCTTTATTATATTCGCGCTCTTGTTTGCCTGGAAAAACTGTCTGCTACTCTCAGTCATAGTTTTTTGCTTTCTATATGTTTGAGGCATTCGTCAAGCATTTTTTGTGAGCGGATACAATACTGGATATTAGGTTTCTCATATTTGAGCAATCCCAATGTTTCGTTTTCAGACAGTTCTCCCTCGAAATATCGGTCAAGAGTTTGGATGACTCTATCGTCGGCGATACCACCGATTACGAGATCGTAGTCTGTATGGTCGTTGCCGGCTCTGCAATCGGCGACGAAGGCGAGCCATTCCTTGTCATAACTATCAAAACTCAACACTTTCCAGTCAGACAATTCAAATTCAAGCTCAAATACGCTTAGCCATGCTTCTTTTTGTCTCCTTATAAATCGCTGGGCATATTTGACAGCCTGTTCATGGATTGACGTTAGGTAAAATCCTTTGCCAAAATCCAGAAAATCACGCGAATGAATTGTGTCAGGCTTGGTTACCGATACTTCCGATGAATGATAGAGTCTCATGCCGGCAATACTCCTTTCTCTCTCATATAGTCGGTCAGATCCTCCACAAGGTAGCGCGAGCCGAAAGTGTGGAGAACATCATACGACGGCACAATGTAGCCATAAAGTATACCGGAATCTTTCAACCGACGGTACACTTCACGCTGACTCATTTTCAGCGTGTGGGCAAGTTTGCTGATACAGTATGTTACGAATTCGAGAGTCTTGATGTCCATTTTCAAATATATGCCGTTAATTCATGACGGACTATGCTGCAAAGATACAAAAGCTATGCTATATGGCAAAAAACAGCTTGTGAAAGTCAAGAAAACAGAGAGGGAGCCGGCGCTGCTGAAGTGAATCAGGCTGCGTCGGCTCCCTTGTAAGTCCACATCAAAGGATGCGATGAAACTCCGGATGACAGGATTTGAGTGCTCGTCCGCCTTTGTAATCCGCCTGGGCATTAAAGCCTCCCCGAAGGGATGGGGCCCGCCATTGGCTGACTAAGCTTGTCTCGGCATTTCATTAGTAATTGATGAGTTTCCCAATCTACTTTGATGTGGGTATTTCTTGAAGCAATATTGTTTTGATCTATCTGAAGCTCTCTCGCTTCATCATTACAACACAAAGATAATACTTCATGTTCGAAAAACAAAATATTCCGACTTTTTTTTCAAAAAAATACTCATAGTTGTAACTTTGTCGCATCAAGCCGCGTCTAATCTGCAAATACGGCTCCACAGCTGCAATAACACATAAAAATCAAAAGCATTTGTTGCAATGATTATAAAACTGGACAATATCAACAAGACCTATTTCGGCGCCGTGCCTCTGCATGTGCTCAAGGGTATAAACCTCGGGATTGACAAAGGGGAGCTCGTGTCTATCATGGGCGCGTCGGGCTCCGGCAAGTCTACACTCCTTAATATATTAGGGATACTTGACAATTATGATTCGGGCGACTACCATCTGGACGGTGTGCTCGTCAAAAATCTCAGCGAAAACAAGGCTGCCGAGTTGCGCAACCGTAAGATTGGTTTCGTGTTTCAGAGTTTCAACCTGATCAGCTACAAGAATGCGGTGGAAAATGTGGCGCTTCCACTTTTCTACCAGGGGGTCAGCCGCCGCAAGCGCAACATCCTGGCTATGGAGCAGCTCGACCGCATGGGTCTCGCTGACCGCGCCCACCATCTGCCCGGAGAGCTTTCCGGCGGTCAGAAACAGAGGGTGGCAATAGCGCGCTCGCTCATCACACATCCCGCAATCATCCTTGCCGACGAGCCTACCGGCGCTCTTGACTCGCACACTTCCAAGGAGGTTATGGAGGTGTTTCGTCAGCTCAACTCCGATGGCATGACTATCGTAATAGTGACACACGACCCCGGAGTGGGCGCTGCCACCGACCGCATCATCCGCATTGCCGACGGCATCATCCAGCCGGAAAAACCTGAAATAAAGCTCTAAAACCCCATGTTCGATTTAATCAGAGAAATAGGGCAGACGATGCGCAATAATAAATTGCGTACTTTTCTCACCGGTTTTGCAGTGGCATGGGGCATTTTTATGCTCATTATATTGCTCGGCATGGCGCGCGGTGTCACAAACGCATTCACCGACCGCTCATCGGGCGACCGCTCCAGCCGGCTCAATGTGTACCAGGGTGTAACCAACAAACCCTACAAGGGCTATAAGGAGGGTCGGCGCATACAGCCGGAGATGTCAGACATAGAGGACCTGGTAGCCAGGCATCCCGATCTTGTGGAAAGTGTAGCTTCATACAAATATCTTGGAAGCACCAACATCTCATCCTCGAAGGATTACATTACCAAGTCGCCCGAAGGCGTTTTTCCCGCCGAGAAGGAGATGTACAAGATACCTATGCTGTACGGTCGCTTTATAAATGATGCGGACCTGAACTACACGCGCAAAATCATGATTATAGGCAAACCTGATGCCACGACTCTTTTCGGCGACCCGGAGAAGGCCGTGGGGCAGAGGGTCAACGCCTACGGGCTGTCGTGGCTTGTGGCGGGAGTCTATGACCACGAGTGGCTCAGCGATGTGTATATACCCTTTACCACCGCCATGACTCTCAGCAGCAGCGACGGCAAGGTGAGCAATCTGCAGGTCAAGCTCAAAGGGCTTAAAACCGAGGAGGACGGCAATCGCGCAACCGAGACAGTCCGTGCCGCTCTTGCACGCAATCATGATTTTGATCCGGAGGACGAGAGTGCGCTATATATGTATAACCGTTTCAACTCATATCTGCGTGAGCGCAGTGCATTCGGCATCCTCAATATTTCGATATGGGTGATAGGCATATTCACTCTGCTGAGCGGCATTGTGGGCGTGAGCAACATAATGTTCGTTTCGGTCAAGGAGCGTACTCACGAAATAGGCATACGCCGTGCTATCGGTGCCAAGCCGAGGTCGATTCTATTTCAGATAGTGCTCGAGAGTGTGGCTATTACAGCTCTTTTCGGCTATGCGGGAGTTTTTCTCGGAATGTGTGTCATGCAGCTTGTCGACGCAGGGGTCGGCTCCACCGACTTCATGCACAATCCCACCATCGACATATCCATCGCGGTAGAGGTGACTATAGTGCTTGTTATCGCCGGATCGCTTGCCGGGCTCTTCCCCGCGCTCAAGGCTACAAAAGTAAAACCGGTCGAGGCTCTACGCGACGAATAATATCACTGGACAATGAAAAATCCGATTTTTGATATAGAAAACTGGCGCGAGATAGGCACAACGCTTGCCCGCAACAAAACGCGCACATTTCTCACCGCATTCGGCATATTCTGGGGCACAGCCATGCTTGCCATGCTCTGGGGGGGCGCCGGAGGTCTAAAGGGAATGCTGATGCGAAACTTCAACGGCATCGACACCAATATGGGCGTGATATTCGCCGGCCGTACAACCATGTCCTATCAGGGCTTCAACAAAGGTATGCGCTGGAGTATTGACGAGGCTGACATCACTTCGATAAGACGCATTGCCAAGGATATAGAGTATGCTTCGGGGGTCAGTCAGGCAAGTGTGAATATTGCTTACGCCACCAAAAACAAAAACGCGAGTATAGCCGGAGTCGAAGCCGATTATTTCAGGATTCAGGCACCCCAGCTCATCAAGGGCAGGCTGCTCAATGAAAGCGACATCTACAACACGCGCAAGGTGGCGCTGCTCGGAAGGAGCGTTGCCGACGAGATTTTCGGCACCGAGGAGCCTCTGGGCAAATTCATCAACATCAACGGCGCATATTTTCAGGTGGTGGGCATAGTGGCACAGCTTTCGGAGGTGAGCATCGGCACACGCCTCGACGAGTCGGCTGTGCTGCCGGCAACAACCATGCGGCGTGCGTTCAACCGCGGCGATAATGTTGACTTCTTTATCTTCACCGCCAAGCCGGGAGTGGATCCCGATGAGGTGAAGCCTTATATCGTGCGCGCCATCCGCCAGAACCATCCCATTCATCCTGATGACACTCCCGCCATACAGATGATGAACGTGGCAGAGCAGTTCCGCATGGTCAACAATCTTTTTCTCGGTGTGAGCATTCTGGCGCTGTTTGTCGGAGCCGGCACACTCATAGCGGGCATAATCGGCGTGGGCAACATCATGTGGATTATAGTCAAGGAGCGCACTCAGGAGATAGGTATCCGCCGCGCCATAGGAGCGAAGCCACGCGACATCATCGTGCAGATTCTATCCGAGGGTATGCTGCTCACCGCAGTGGCGGGTATAGCCGGAATATGCCTGGCAACTCTTGTGCTTCTCGTTGTCGACCATCTGTCGTATGACCCCATTCTCGGCAGCGCGCACTTTCAGCTCGAATTCTCCCACGCCATGATAATCATGATAGTCTTTCTCATTCTCGGCACCTGCGCAGGTCTCATCCCCTCGATAAAGGCTATGCGCATCAAGCCGGTGGAGGCGATGAGGGATAAGTGAAGTTTAAGAGTTTATAAGTTTAGTTTGAAATTAATAGTTTAGAAATTTAGTGATATGAAGAAATTTTTTAAAATTCTGCTGTGGGTTCTGGTCGGAGCGGTATTTGTAGGCACCTTTGTGTTCCTCTACCTCAATTCCAAGCCGGAGACTGTTACATACAGCATACTTAAGCCAACCAACGGCAACATCGAACGCACAACGGTGCTCACCGGCAAAATCGAGCCGCGCGATGAAATCAATATCAAGCCTCAGATTTCGGGTATCATAACCGAGATAAATGTGGAGCCGGGCGATATTGTAAAGGAGGGCGATGTAATTGCCAAAATCAAGGTTATACCCGAAGCATCATCGCTTTCCTCGGCCCTGAGTCGCGTCGAAAGCGCCAAAATAACTCTTGCCGATGCCAAGAGCAAGTATGAGCGCAACAAGACTCTTTATGACAAGAAGATTGTGAGCCGCGAGGAGTACGAAACCTCGGAGACCACCCTGCATCAGGCTGAGCGCGAGCTCGATGCCGCCAACGATGCATACAATATCGTGCGTGAGGGAGTGAGCCGCTACAATGCCTCGGAGAGCAACACCCTTGTGCGTGCCACAATCGGCGGCCTCGTTCTCGACGTGCCTGTAAAGGTCGGCACATCTGTCATCCAGGCAAATACATTCAACGACGGCACCACAGTGGCCACCATCGCCGACATGAGCAATCTCATCTTCAAGGGCAAGGTCGACGAAACCGAGGTGGGTCAGCTTGCCGTGGGTATGCCTATGACGATTGCCATAGGCGCGCTGCCGGAGGTGACTCCGAGCGCCGTCATCGAGTACATAGCGCCTAAGGGCACCGAGGAAAACGGCGCCAATACTTTTGAAATCAAGGCGGCGCTTGACATAGACTCCGTCAGCGGACTCCGCGCCGGCTACAGCGCCAACGCCACCGTTACCCTGAGCAAGAACAGCGGAGTGCTCACCCTGCCCGAGGCAGCGATAGAATTTGCCGGCGACAGCACATTTGTCTATGTGCTCACCGACAGCGTGCCTGAGCAGAAGTTCAAGAGAGTGCCTGTGGTCACCGGTTCGAGCGACGGCATCAATATCGAGGTCAAAGAGGGTATCGACAGCCTCGTGAGCGTGCGTGGCGATGTCATCAAAAACAACAATTAAGCCATGATTAGAAAAGCAATACTTGCGGCAGCGCTTGCTGCCGCGTCAGGCGCGGTGGCGCAGACATGGAGCCTCGACAGCTGCATCAGCTATGCCGTGAGCCATAACCTCACTGTCAAGAGCCGCGAGCTGAATGCTATTTCCGGCGAGCTTGACATCACCGAAGCGAAGGACCGATTCCTGCCCACCGTCAGCGCCGGCGCGAGCCAGAGCTTCAGCTTCGGCCGCGGACTAACGGCTGAAAACACCTATGCCAACCGCAACACAACCAATTTCGGATGGCAGGCAGGGCTTAACCTTCCGCTCTTCCAGGGGCTGCGCAATGTGCGCAATCTTGACTACGCGAAGGCAAATCTTCTCACCCTCGTCGAGGAGCTCGAGAGCGCCAAGGATGATATCACCCTCAATGTCATAGCCCAGTATCTTCAGGTGCTCTATTGCGGAGAGCTATGCAAGGTCGCCGATGAGCAGGTGCGCCTGAGTCAGGTTGAGCTTGAGCGCCGCAAAGAGCTTCTTGAGGCAGGCAAAATCCCCGAGCTTGATGTGCTTCAGGCGCAGTCGCAGCTCGCGCAGGACGAACTGTCGGCTGTCACCGCTCAAAATGACCATGCTCTCGCCCTCGTTGACCTCGCCCAGCTTCTCGAGCTCGGCAGCGCCGAAGGGTTCGCCATCGAGCCTATCGACACCGAGGAGCCGCTGCCGCTCCTGAGCCCCGACGCCGTGTATGAGTCCGCGCTCCGCTCCAACCACTCCATCAAGGCGTCGCGCCTCGGAGTGGAAAGCGCAGGCAAGGCAGTGACCCTCGCCAAGAGCGGCTGGCTGCCCACGCTGTCATTCAACGCCGGTATCGGCAGCAACTACTACACCGTGAGCGGACTCACATCGGAGAGCTTCGGCAACCAGATGCGCCACAACCTCAGCAAATCGCTCGGATTCTCTCTCAACATACCTATTTTTGACGCATTCTCAACCCGCAATTCCGTAAGGAAGGCAAAGGTGCAGCAGCTCAGCGCACGCCTGCAGCTCAATGACGCCCAAAACCGTGTGTACAAAGCCATACAGCAGGCCTATACCCAGGCAGTTGCAGCCGAGAAACGCAAGGCATCGAGCGCAGTCGCCTGCGAGGCAACCGAAGCTGCACTTGAAGCTATGCGCCTGAAATACAACTATGGCAAGGCCAACGCCACCGAGTTCGAGCAGGCCAAGACCGCCTACGTCCGCGCCGTCAGCGACGCCGCCCAGGCAAAATACGAGTCAGTGCTCCGCAAGCGCATCCTCGCCTTCTACAACTCCCCCTCCCCCCGCTAACCGAGATAATTACATATAATTGCAGCAGGCGACTGACCCCCTCAGCCGCCTGCCTTGTTGTTATGGGTGGGGCTTTTTTCACGCGTCGGAATTAGGTGGTAAATTTCTGTCAGGCTGTTAACTGATATTTTATTTCGCGACCATTGCGAGGTCTTTGTCAACCCCGCACATAGCCACTCAGTGGCAAGTGCGGAGAGAGGATAACAATATGCAATGAGTCACGAAGGGACGATGTTGTGGGTAAATCAGAAATATAAATATTTATTTGGCAATCATATATTTAAATTATATTTTTGCAAAAAAATAATATTATGAAACTACGACAGGCTGTGGTAATTGTATGTTCCTTATTTGTCTCGCTTTATGCTTTTGCTGATAGGGAAAAGGAATATCGTGAATTGATAAAAAATTATGATGCGGTGGATGAGGCTAAAGCCGTTCAACAAGGTAATCCATACGACTTTTGGTATGAAGAGCTGGCTTGTAATGAACGATTATTTGGCTTTCGGGAAAACATAGAGAAGAAGAGGGGTGCTGAAAAGGAAGCGTTAGCTAACTTTGCTAAACTACCTAAGGCATATCCGCAATTTGATGAGCTTGTTTTCGATAGCGCTCAATCATTCTGTGACAGTATGCTGATAAGACTTGGCGTAGCGGAAGTAGGAAAAAATTTCGGTATTAAGTGCACTTTACATATCATTTTATCACCGATATCTCTTTCATACGTAATGCCGAGCGAGGATGGTTTCGCTATATATTTGACCACAGCACTTGTAAATCATAAAGGTAGTAATTATGAGGTGATAATGGGGCATGTTGTCCGTGAGTTCGTGCATGTATATTTGCAGCACCACCTGAGTCGTTTATATGCCGATGCCAAGGGACGCAGAAAGGAAAGGTTGCTAACGGGACTCGCTATAGGTGCAACAGCAGCATTAAATGCTACGAACGCCTATCTCTCTGCAAAAAACGGTACTCCATATTATTATAATAATGTGATAGTAGACGCGTCAACGTCTGTCGAGGTCAACAACGAATCACCTGAGGCAAGATATATCTTCAGCTATTTATCCGAGCAAATTTTTGAGGCGGATTTGATCGCTTATCGTTTTATGGAAAAGGCAGGCTATGGTGAAGAGTATCTTAATGGTCTCAGAATCTTAGCCTCAGAACGTGATGGCATATATGATAGTCTTAATCCTGATGCACCTCTATCGGAAAGAATCAATCTTTTAAAATATCTGCAAAATCATCCTGAATACGGAAATTCTAAAAATATTAAGAGACGGAGGCATCGAGAAGCTCTGTTATATAATAGGTACTAAAACAAATTATCAATTCTGAGAATTGAGCTAACGCTTTAAACGAGTCTGCATATTTTCCCAGTGGATAGAGCTGTAGAGCAGTAATTCTATCAATGATAATCGAATTGTTACGCTGCAACAATTTTAGGTGGGTGCGTGTAACCCCCAGCTGCGCGAGGCTCTGCCTCGCTTGCTGAGGGCTACGACAGACACGCCGCTATGCGGCTCACAGCGGCTCTGCCGCTATTGCTTCGGTGCTTTTTCTGTTGGGGCGTGGGTTTAGCCGAGGAGGACGTCGAGGGTCATCATGAGGAGGAAGCCGAGGGCAAATCCTATGGTGCCGAGGTTGGAGTGGGTGCCTTCCTGGGTTTCGGGAATGAGTTCCTCGACCACTACATACATCATGGCGCCGGCGGCGAAGGCGAGGAGGTAGGGGAGCAGCGGCATTATGAACGACGCGAGCATAATGGTTATCGCGGCGGCAACCGGCTCTACCGCGCCGCTGAGACTGCCGATAACGAATGATCTGGCACGGCTGTTGCCGTCGCCGCGCAGCGGCATGGCAACTATCGCGCCTTCGGGAAAATTCTGGATGGCTATGCCTACAGAGAGGGCGAGCGCCGCAGCCATGGAGATGTATTCGCTGCTTTCCATCGCCGCCGCAAGCGCCACGCCGACAGCCATGCCTTCGGGGATGTTGTGGAGGGTGACGGCAAACACGAGCTTGGTGGTGCGGGACAGGCGGCTGCGCGGTCCCTCGCTGCCGTGACCGTCGATGTGCTCGTGGGGCACGGCGACGTCAAGCAACAGAAGAAATCCTATGCCGAGCATAAAGCCGACAACCGCGGGTAGAACTCTCATAATCCCTTCCGCCGCGGTCATCTCCATAGAGGGGATGAGCAGCGACCAAACCGAAGCCGCCACCATCACCCCGGCTGCGAAGCCCATCAGAGATTTCTGCAGACCCGGACGCATCCGGTTTTTCATGAGAAACACGCACGCCGCTCCGAGAGCGGTGCCGGCAAAAGGTATCAGAAGTCCTGTAAGTAGTCCGTCCATAAATTATAAACGCGGGATTTTGCTCCAATGTTGGCAAAATCCCGCGTGTGAAGTTACATAAGGGATTATTCTGCGGTGTGACCGGCGCACTTGGTGCAGGCTTCCTTGGCAAATGCGTGGCGGCCGTAATTCCAGTCGTTTGCGCGATAGATATCCTCGTGGGTGCGGATGCGCTTGTGGAAATCATCGTAGCTGCGCTTTGCCTGCGGGGTCCATCCGGCTTCGGCTATGGCAGCGAGGCGCGGCAGCATAAGGTATTCAAGGAATTCGGGGGTGATGACGTACTCGCTCCAGAAGTTGCCCTGCACGCCCATGTATTTGTCGGTGAGTTCGGCGGGCACATCCTTCATGGGAACGTAGTTGTACACAGCCTCGAGGGTTTCGGTGCCAGAGCCCTGTGAGAGGGGCTCGCCGCTCAGAGGCGACTGCTTGCGGTTGATATAGTAAGGTATCTGCGGGGTGAGGATAGTGGTGAGTCCGCGCTGTGCAGCTTCTTTAGCGGCTGCGTCGGCTCCTACCCATGCCATGATAGTGAAGTTCAGCGGCAGTAAGTTGGTGTTGCCGTGGAGCACCTCGTTCCAGAAAATCAGTTTGCGCTGTTTGTCAGCAGGCTTTGCGGCAATGTGGTCGGTGAGCTTGCGGTAGAAGTCGAGCTGCAGGTCGCGGTAGTTTGTCGAGCCGATGCTGTCAAGCAGGGCTTTGCAGGCGGCATTGGCTTCCCACTTGTCGGTTGGGCACTCGTCGCCTCCGAGGTGGAGATATCCGAAGGGGAAGAGCGGTTCAAGCTCGTCGATAATATCTTTTGCCATCTGTACAGCGGCGGGATTGGCAACATTCATCACATCGCGGCTCACTCCCTGCATCAGCCACACTTCGTGGGGATTTTCGGGGTCGCAGGCAAGGAGCTCCGGATAAGCGGCTACAGCAGCCTGGGTGTGACCGGGGATGTCGATTTCAGGCACGATTTCGATGAAGCGGTCCTTTGCGTAGCGCACAATCTCCCTGATGTCGTCCTGAGTATAGAATCCGGAATAGGTAATGGTGTCAGGGTCCATCTTCCGCCATCCGAGCGATTTGCTCTTGCGTGTGGCGCCCACTTCGGTGAGCTTGGGATATTTCTTGATTTCTATGCGCCATCCCTGGTCTTCTGTGAGGTGCCAGTGGAAGCGGTTGAGCTTGTACATCGCCATAATGTCGAGCACCCGCTTCACTTCGTCTTTGCCGAAAAAGTGGCGACCTTCGTCAAGCATGAAGCCGCGCCATCCGAAGCGGGGCTCATCGGCAATGGTGACGGTCTCTATAGTTGCCGGAGCGGCTGATGCTACAGCGGGAAGCATCTGGCGCAGCGACTGGAGCGCATAGAAGAATCCGGCGGGGCGTGATGCCTCTATGACTATGCCTTCTGGCTTCACTTCGAGAGTATATGCCTCGGCGCTTAAGGCGGGGTTGGTTTTGAGTATAATATCGCCGGCCTCGGTGCCTTTGGTGAGTTTTGTGCCCGCGTTTTTCTCTATTGCGGGCTGAATCAGCGTAAACAGCGTTGCAATGCTGTCGCCTTCGTAGGCGGGTACAATGAATGTCGCTTCTGCAGGAAAAGTGTATGCCGTTTCCCCCTTGGCTATGGTGGAGGGGAGTGGAATGATGTCTGCGGCATTAGCCATTGATGCGGTCAGCAAGGCAGCACCTGCGATAGCATGATAAAAATGTGATAGATTCATGATATTTGCGTTATTGGTTTGATAGGCAAAAATACGCAAAAAATCCGTTTGTCGCAATTATGGGGCAAATTTGTGGCTTTAAAATGCGATGAGGAGAATGATTTTACGAATGGGGTTGTAAATCAGTGTGATAATGGTGCAGATGAGGACTCTTTACGAGGTTGGAAATGCGTGATATTGCCGACATATTTCGTAATTTTGCAGGTATGATACATCGTGTTTCAATACAGATAAGATGCCTGAGGCTCCTGCTGCTCTCTGCTGCCATTCTTTTCACGGCTTTAGCGCCTGAGGCAAAGCCTGCGGAGACGACCGCGGACTCTGTGTCGCCGACAGTGTATATCTACGGGTACAACAATAGCGGCGGGAAGCGTGTAAACCTGTTGCTGCGGATTGTGAATCCGACGGAATTTGCCATTGACAGTGTGAGGATTGTATTACAGGATACTGTTTATGCGCCGATACAACCGTTTGCGTCGGAGAGTCATTACGAACCTGACTCCGCGTGTTATGTGTGGGGCGACAGTATTCTCTTCCCCTACACAATGTATTTCTCCCCATACGATGAAGTGAGGGTGTACACCACCGCCGGCGGCGGTACTTATATGCTTAATTCGCAGGCGGTAATTTATAGGGAGTCGCTCAAGTTGCTCGGGTGGAAGGCTCCGGCATTCGTTACTCTGCGCAGCACCGGCCCACACCTATATATAATAATAGGGGCTGCGGCAGGCTTCGTGATACTGCTTGTCATGATGTTCTTGCGGCTCAACAAGCGCCACCGGCTTGAAATGATAAGGATTGACAAGCAGTTTGAAGAGAGCAGGCAGATAAGCGATGAACTCAGAAACAAGGTTGAGGCTTTGTACTCCGAGCGCCTGAAGATATTCAACGCGCTCTGCGACGAGTATTTCAACAAGCGCGACGCGCAGAGCGAGTCGGTGCGTCTGTCGCTCTACAATGACATCGAGAAGCAGATTCTTGACTTGCGCAACCAGAAATCGATTGAGGAACTCGAGGAGATTGTCAACAAATACCTTAACAACATCCTGATAAGGCTGCGCGAACAGCTTCCGGAGCTTGGCAAGAAGGATATAGTTTTCCTCACCTATCTCTATTCCGGATTTTCGCCGAGGGCAATCTGCGTGTTTACCGACATCAAAATCAAGAATTTTTACAACAAGCGCAGCCGTCTGCGCGACCGCATCCTCGCATCGGGCGCTCCTGACCGCGAATTCTTCGCCTCAAAGATGTAGCAAAAACGCTGTGTTTCCGGCATGAGGATTTGGTAAAGATTCCTCATGTTGATATTCAGTAGATTAGGGCTGTTAGTGAGGACTAAAGATAGGGTGAGAAATAGCCGGTGGGTGGCGCCGGACAGCTAATTTTGCCGTATTCATAATTTCAATTTATTTCGAATATGGGCAGAATACTGTTTTTAACAACATTCCTGATTGCATCGCTGCTGTCGGTGCACGCAGAGGAAAAATTCACCGTCAGAACCAACGCGAAGGAAGGCTTCAGCGGCGAGCAGGTCAAAAAGGCCATGGGCGTGCTGCTTGATAAAAGCACCGGCGACACGGTGAGCGTCGCTACCAAAAAGTTTTTATATTTAGGCGGGGGCAATGACGGGGAATTCGTCACCGTCATGAATTTCGATGTGCCGCGCGCACCGGGCAAGTATCTCCTGAAAGCATACGCTCAAGGGTATGACACCGTGTATCAGAGCGTGAATATCGACAAAATAGGCGCCAGGGAATATGAGCTTCAGATTCCGGACGTGATGTTTTACCCCAAGTCAAAGATGCTAGGCGAGGCCGTCGTTACGGCATCAAAGGTAAAATTCTATGTCAAGGGCGATACCTTGGTGTACAACGCCGATGCTTTCCGTGTATCCGAAGGTTCGATGCTCGATGTGCTCGTGAAGCAGCTCCCGGGCGTGGAGCTCAAGGAGGGCGGTCAGATCTATGTCAACGGCGAATTCGTGGAAAGCCTGATTCTCAACGGCAAGGACTTCTTTAAGGGCGACAACAATATTATGCTCAATAGCCTGGGGGCATACACGGTAAAGGATATCGCGGTGTATGACAAATGGAGCGACCGCAGCCTGCTCGCCGGCAAAGACCTCGGCGACAGCCGCAAGGTAATGGATGTGCGCCTCAAGCGCGAGTATATGTCGGGCTATATAGCCAATGTAGAGACCGGTGGCGGCAGCGCCTCGCGCTATATGGGCAGACTGTTCGGAATGTGGTACACCGACCGCTCGAGGGTGACGCTGCTCGGCAATGTCAACAATCTCAACGACAGCCGTACGCCGGGTCAGAACGATTCATACCGCGCGGCGAATGTGCCCGGCGACTTCCGTACGATAATGGCGGGACTTGACTACAATGTCAACGGTGCAGGAAACAAGTGGGAGTTTTACGGAAACACGATGTTCAATAAAGTGCGCAATGTCGACATCTCGACTACTGACCTGACGAATTTTCTGCCCGGCGGCAACACCACGGAGCTGAAATTTGCCGATGCGCTGTCACACAATCTGAATATAAACACCAAAAATACCCTGAAACTGCGCTCGGACCGCACTCTCTTCACTGTCAACCAACGCCTCGGCTATAACAATAACGACCGTGTCAGCTCATCGCTTTCCGGCGCATTCACGCGGGAGGTGGAGAATGTTGACAGGCAGATTCTCGAAGCGATATATTCCGGCAACGGAGGCTCGCTGCAGGAGGTGACAGCCAACGCCGCGCAGACTCTCGGCAAGATGAGCGGCCATTCGATAGATGCGGGTGGCGACCTGTTTGCAACGCTAAAGTTCAAGCATAATCCTGATTTGCTGGAATTCGCTGTCAGTGGCAACTACAAATCGCAGCGCAGCAGACTGTTCGATCTCTACGACATAAAATTCTTCCGCCCGGGGAGCCGTACTACCGACTACACCTTCACCCGCAATGCGCCCGACAACGAATGGCTTATTGGAGTCGCTCCTGCTTACGCGTATATTATATCCCCGGATATAAGCCTGAGTTTCGGTCCCGGGTGGCAGCATTCCGCATCAGATAAAAGTTCGGATTTCTATAGGCTTGACCGCCTGGAGGATATAGGAGTATTCGGCGCTCTCCCCGATGATTATGCCTCGACTCTTGACGCCTCGCAGTCCTACCGGTCCAGGCAGCGGAGCGACAAAGCCTATTTTTATGCTAATTTTGTAGGGGAAAAGAGGGACAGCCGGGGCGGAAGATGGATTTTCCAGATATTCCCGTTTGTTTCCTACCGCTGGCGGGCACTCGACTATATGCAGGCAGACGGGATGCAGAATATCAGGCACAACAGCGTGGCGATAGATTTTAACAACACGCGCCTGCAATACATCAGGGGGAGCAACAATTTTCAGCTGACTTACACGCGCACCACTAATCCCGTGCCGCTCAACCGCCTGGTGAACATCGTCGACACCCGCGACCCGCTGAATGTTTTCAAAGGAGCGTCCTCGCTCAAAAATTCGGCGAAAAACCATATCGAATTCCGCTGGTGGAAAGAGCAGAGGAGCGGCAAGCACCGCTGGCGCAACATCCTCACCCCGTACTTCTCGTTTGTGGAAAACGAGCTGGCAAACAGCTATACATATAATGAGGAGACAGGTGTGAGAATATTTGAGATGCGCAATGTGAGCGGCAACTGGAGCACCGGAATAATCAACAGCTATACAAAGACTTTCGGCAAAATAGATGAGCTTGACATAAGCTCTGTCACGAGAATAAACATGGTAAATTCCACCGATTATATCTCCACCAACGCAGCCGCGGCTGAGAAGATGGCTGTCAGAAACACATCTTTTTCAGAAGGTGTGCAGCTCACCTGGCGCCTCGGCAAGCAGCAGCTCGGGCTGAACGGCCGCATTGATGTGCGCGACACCCGCAGCGACAACAGCACCTTTGATTCATTTACCGCAACTGTGGCTCAGTACGGAGTGTCCGGTCAGTTCAGGCTGCCGTTCAACTTCAGCATATCCACCGACTTCAACCTATACACCCGCCGCGGCTACGCTTACCGCGAGCTCAACACCACCGATGCGGTGTGGAACGCGCGCCTGAGCTATAGCCTCAAAGGGGGCAGGTGGCTGTTCATGCTCGATGGATTCGACCTGCTGCATCAGCTCAACAATGTGACTTACAATATCAACGCCCAGGGACGCACCGAAACCTACACCAATGTGCTCCCGCGCTACTGCCTCTTCCATGTGCAGTACCGCTTCATGCTCCAGCCCAAAAAGAAGTAAAATGTGGATAAAAGCAAAGCCCTGTGGTGATTCTGTATGCAATGTGAGATACTGTGTAAAAGTGCTATCTTTGTGCAATAATATTAAAAAGATTAATACTGCTTCAAAACTAAGGGTGTGTAACAAGGCGCTTGAATGCGTCCTCGTAATGATTCTCGTGTCAGGCATTCAGCTCGAGGCGACATCAGGCAGATATGCCTGGTCAGTATGGGCTCATTTCTGCTTGCCGCAGTCAGTGGCTTTGCCGCCACTTTTATCCGGCTTGACGGAAACAGTCATTCGCATTTCGGCGCTGTTCATGGCAAAATCGGCTTCCTGATGGTGATATTCGGAACTATCCATGCCGTTAGGCACATTCGCATACACAAATAATTTGCTATATTTGCAAAAGAATAATAAACCAATCGCTTAGCTACATGAAGAAAACAATATTTTTTGCAATGGCGGCGCTGGCGCTGACAGCAGGCGCGCAGACGCAGGCTCCTGACGGCGGCATCACTCCGGAGATGATGAAGAGCATCAAGAGCGCCTACAAGGGCACTCCCGCCGACAAGGCTATCTTTAACGCGATATCAAACAACGATATCAACAAACTTGCGGTGAACACCGCTTCAAAAAACAATTTTGACACCCATTTCTCGCACCGCGTGCCGAGCAAGGGCATCACCAACCAGCGCTCAAGCGGCAGATGCTGGCTGTTTACCGGGCTGAATGTTCTCCGCGCTCAGGCGATGGCAGAGCATAAGTTGCCTAAAATAGAGTTTTCGCAGAACTACAATTTCTTCTGGGACCAGCTTGAAAAAGCCAATCTATTCCTTCAGGGCATCATTGACACATCAGACAAGCCTATGGACGACAAGACTGTAGACTGGCTTTTCCGCAATCCTCTCAGCGACGGCGGACAGTTTACCGGCATTTCCGACAACCTGATGAAATACGGTGTAGTGCCCGCGGAGGTGATGCTCGAAACCAACAGCTCAAACTCCACCGGCAGAATGAGCAATCTTATAGGACTCAAACTCAAGGAGTACGGACTTGAACTGCGTGACATGGCGGCTGCAAAGGCGAAGCCTGCCGACCTGAAGAAGCGCAAGACCGAGATGCTCGGCGAGGTGTACAGAATGCTGGCGCTCAATCTCGGCGAGCCTCCGACAGAATTTGTGTGGACCCGCAAGGACGCTTCCGGCAAGCCGGTTGACACCCGCACATACACTCCGCAGTCATTCTACAAGGAGTATATCGGCAACAACCTCAAGGACAATTATGTGATGCTGATGAACGATCCAAGTCGCGAGTTCTACAAACTCTATGAAATAGAGTATGACCGCCACGCCTACGACGGCAAGAACTGGACTTACGTCAATCTACCCATAGAGGAGATAAAGGGGATGGCTATCGCCTCAATCAAGGACAGCACGGCGATGTATTTCTCCTGCGACGTCGGCAAATTCTATGACCGCGAGCGCGGAGTGCTCGATGTGGATTACTTAGACTATGGCTCGCTGTTCGGCACCACTTTCGGTATGGACAAGAAGCAGCGCATCCTCACCCATTCGAGCGGTTCAAGCCACGCGATGACCCTTGTTGCCGTTGACCTTGACGAAAACGGCGTGCCCCGCAAATGGATGGTTGAAAACAGCTGGGGACCCGGCGCCAACGACGGTCACCTCATCATGACCGACAAATGGTTTGACGAATATATGTTCCGTCTCGTTGTCGACAAGAAATACCTCACCCCGAAGGCTGCGGAAGTGCTCAAGCAGAAGCCTCAGACCCTTCCCGCCTGGGATCCCATGTTTGCCGACGAGCTGTAAGCTCAATAGCGGTTCATGACAGCGGCAGAGCCGCAATTAGCCGCATGGCGGCGTATCAGTTATAGCCCTCAGCAAGCGAGGCAGAGCCTCGCGCAGCTGGGGGCTAAGTAATTAATGAAGATTGTTGCAGCGCAACAAATCAATTCACCGGCAGAATTGCTACTCTGTAGCAAATCCTCTTAAACGACTTTTTACCACAAGCTGCACGGTGCGCTGCACCGCTTGCATGTGGCTACATCTGAAACGGTGCTATGCACCTTCTGGCTGCGCTGCAGCTATCCTTTTGCGGGTCGCGAGAGGCGCTTGGCGAATATGGGACGGTGGGCGTGATTGCTTTTTGTGGCGATTTTTATACAGGCGCTTGCTGTATGGTATGATTTTTTATAATTTTGCAACGCGTTCAGGAGTGAACGTTTTTTTATAGAATGAGCATTTGTTGTATTATCCGCGGTAAGGAATCTGGACAATTCTAACAGCGTAGAGATAATGTGACAGCACGCTCATGCTTCGTTAGCGTATATACAGATATACTCGATGAAGCATGGGCTATTGTCTATTACTTACGCTGAGCTGTCCAGAGCTTCTTACCGGTGATATTCAATAGCTTCATGCTTTTTCTTTTTAATAAACCATATCAATATCGCCCTATTGAAGCTGTGGGGCAACGCTAACAAATTATTCAAAATGAAAAAGACATTTAGAGTATTCGGAATGTTGTTGTGTGCCATTTTTATGGCAGTCAATTTCACATCCTGCAGTGATGATGACGACGAGGGTTCAATCGTCGGCACATGGATGCTGATGATTCAGGAAGAGGATGGCCAATGGTTCTGCCAATACAATTTCAAAAGCGACGGAAGTCTTCAGGTCAAGGACTGGAGTTCAGAGGATGTTGAACCCTCCTCGTATGAGGCTACCGGGAAATGGTCTGTTGCCGGTGACATTCTGACAATAACTGTAGATGAAGGGGAAGAAGGTGAAAATTGGACAGAAGCCTATCGTTTCAAACTTGATGGCAACAAGCTTATAATTTATGATTACGAGGAAGACGGTCCCAACGTCTTTGTAAGAAAATAAAGGCAGCATATCTGTCAGATAAAAGAGGATGTATCTTTTCTGATACATCCTCTTTTTTGTTGATTGATAGGTTTGTAATAACGTCGTCCCTCCGGGACTCTGTTTTTGGGGAGGCATTTTGTTGTCCCCGCACTCGCACTTTGTGCTTCGTACGGGGTTGTCAACAATCTCCTGCCTCCGGCAGTCCGAGGCAAGGGAGAACCGCTGCGGAGCAGCGCCCCCCCCTCACGAGATGGGGAGGTTGGCGAATATTAGACAAATAGGACTTATTGCAACAAAAAACGGCACCGGAGGAGGTTCGGGTGCCGTTTTTTGGTGATTAGATGAGGGGTCAGAGGGAGACTTCGGGGTACATGGAGTCCCACCACTCGGGTTGGTCTTTGAGGTATTTGGCAAACCATGCGAAGATGGTGTCCTGCCAGCGGATACGCTTGTCGTAGTCCATGATGTGGTGGTCCTGGTCCTTGACGGCAACGAATGCTGTCGGGCGGTCAAGGAGTTTGAGGGCGGTGAACATCTGGATGCTTTCGCCGACAGGCACATTGTTGTCGGCATCGCCGTGGAGGAAGAGCAGGGGAGTGTGTATCTTGTCGGCTCGGAAGAGGGGACTCTGCTTGACATACAGGTCGGGGTGGCTCCAGGGGTATGACTCCGCCATGCTGACCTCGCTGTAGGAGTATCCCCAGTAGCCTTCGCCCCAGTAGCTCGTGTGGTCGCTGATGCCGGCGTGGGATATAGCGGCGGCAAACATGTCGGTGACGGTCTGGAGGTACTGGGTCATGAATCCGCCGTAGGATGCGCCGATACAGCCTATTTTGGCGGAGTCGACATAGGGGTGCTCCTCGCAGAAGCGGCGCGTGCCTTCGATGATGTCCTGTGCTACTCCCTCGCCTGCGGTGTTGACGTGGCGCGATGAAAATTCCTGACCGAAGCCGGTGGCTCCGCTTGGTTCGACGACGTAAACTACATAGCCCTGCGCCGCGTATGCGTGGTGGGGATAGCGGCTCTCGAAGTTGCGGCTTGTGGGGCTGCAGCCGCCGTAGTAGTTGACAATCAGGGGATATTTCTTGGTCGGGTCGAAGTGGGGCGGCAGGTAGAAGCGTCCGTAAATGCTGTCGCCGCGCGAGTTGAGGAAGTTCCAGGGTGCTACTTTGCCGAGTTTCACATCCGCGAGGTCGGCGGCAAGCGGCTCGTCAAGAAGGTTGGTGCGCAGGGTCTTGGTGTTGAGGGTGTAGAGGCGGTCGGGATTGGCCATGCCCTGCGAGGCGAAGGCGGCGTTGACTCCGGCAAGCGGCAGGCTGATGTTTTTGACAATGTCCTGACCGGCAGGTAGCTGCTCGATTTTGCCGTCGGTGGTGTTGAGGCGGAAAAGGCTTATCTCATCGCGGTTTTCGGCGGTGAAATAGACTTTGCCGTCGGCTCTGCTCCATTGGAATGCGCCGACGTTGGGGTTGAAATCGCGCGTGAGGGGAGTGAATTTGCGGCTGGCGGTGTCGAAGAGGAAGAGCTGGGTGTCAATCATGCTCGGAATTCTGCCTTCGGGCACATTCCTGCCGATGCCGCCGAGGGATTCGGGGGTGCCGCTGAGGAGTATCTTTGATGCGTCGGGCGAGAAAATCGCTCCGCCGATAAAACCGTCGTCGGCAACTATTGTGTCAAGGCTCATGTCGGCGAGGTTGAGCACTGCAATGGTGAATACTGTTGTCGGACGCTTCGTGAGCCTGCTGCGGCTGCTGCGCACAAGGAGCTTAGAGCCGTCATCGCTTATGTCGAGCAGGTTGGCGTTGTGATGGCCGAATGTGAGGGGACGCATGAATCCGGTGGCAATGTCGTATAGAGCGAGCGAATTGCGGTTGCGCCATCCGGGCTGCCTGTCCTCGGGCTCAAGAATGCGGTAAACATCAGGATTTTCCTGCGGACCTTTGGCGGTGACGTTGAAAACAAGATACCTTTCATCCGGCGCTATGGTAAAGTATCCGTCAGGAAGTCCTTTGGCAACAACTGTCTGTGCTCCCGTCGCCGCATCGGTGGCGATGATGGCGCGTCCCTGCGGAGTGGCTGCCGTGCGGTAGTAGCGTGAGCCTTCGGGCATCCATGCCAGCGATTCTGCGGAACGGGCAACAGGCTTGCCGTCAAAAGCGGTGACCACCCATTCCCAGTCGGTGGCTCCGCCAGGGCGGCCGGTGGAATATATGGTTATGAGGTATTTGCCGTCGGGCGAAATCTCAGTGGAGTATATCCTGCGTCCATGGAGCACATGGTCGAGGGTGTACATTTTGTCGCTTACGGACAGTTCGATTGCTCCGGCAGGAGCTATCACGCTCACTTTCGCCGTGTCGGCGGCTCCGGGTGAGGAGAGGTACTTGATTACCACCTTATGGGTCGCAGGCTTGAGCTTCTGGGCGCCGGGAGTCATGGGAGCGCCGTCAATAAATGCCTTGTAGTCGGCAATGCCTTCAATGGAAATTGTCGGCTCGGTGTAGCCGCGATTGGTAAAGTCAAATGCCAATAGATGGATAGCGGGCGTCTTGTCACTGCCGGGGAGAATCTCGCCTGTGAATTCGGTGGCGCCGGCAAGGGCAGCATCAAAGTTGAGCGGTGAGTCTAAAATGCTTTTGACTGAATAGGAGTGTGAATTGACATCCACAGTGTCAATCATGACCGGAGCGGGAAGGGGGAATGCTCCGGCGTGCCTGAAATTGCGCACGGCAACAGTATCGTTGGTGCCTGTAGCGCTTCCGACAGCCAATGCAGCGGCAAGAGTGGCAAAAAATCTTGTAGTCATTGCTGAAAATGTGATTATTCAATTGATTGGTGTTCAAAATTACAAAATTATTAGGTAATTAGGTGCGTGGGTATTAATTTTGTAAAAATTACCGATAAATCTATAAACCGCAATACCATTTTTACAACATGAGAAGAATCCTTACGGCGATGCTTTCTGTCGCCTGTGTGGCGGGTGCTTCTGCCCAGACATTCAAGGAGTGGCAGGATCCGCTGGTCAACAGTGTAAACCGTCTGCCGATGCATACGGCCTATTTCGCATACGAGACTCCGGATGCTGCAGCAGACGGAGTGAAAGAGAAGAGTACAAATTTCATGAGCCTCAACGGTCTGTGGAAATTCAACTGGGTTAAGGATGCGGGGAGCCGTCCGACTGATTTCTGGCGCACTGATTTCAACGACAAGGGCTGGGACGAGCTGAATGTGCCCGCCGTGTGGGAGCTCAACGGCTATGGCAATCCGATTTATGTCAATATCGGTTATGCGTGGCGAAATGAGTATAAGAATAACCCGCCATACGTGCCGACTGAAAACAATCATGTGGGTTCGTACCGCCGCAGCTTCACCATCCCCGCCGACTGGAAGGGAAAGGACATAATAGCCCACTTCGGCTCGGTGACATCGAATATGTATCTCTGGGTAAACGGCAAGTATGTTGGCTACGGCGAGGACAGCAAGCTGGAGCAGGAGTTTGACCTTACTCCCTATCTGGTGCCCGGCAAGGAAAATCTGATAGCCTTCCAGGTGTTTCGCTGGAATGACGGCACTTATTTCGAGGACCAGGATTTTTTCCGCTACAGCGGCGTGGGTCGCGACTGCTATCTCTATGCCCGCGACAAGAAACGCATAGAGGATATCCGTGTGGTGCCTGATCTTGACGCCGATTACAAGGATGCCACTCTGAGTGTGAGCGTGAAGCTCAAAGGCAACGGTACAACAGAGCTGAAACTCGTGAATCCGCAGGGCAAGGAGGTTGCCTCCGGTACAATCAGCGGCAGCGGCAGCACAGTGCTCAAAGTAACCGATCCGGAGAAGTGGACAGCCGAGACACCTAATTTATATACTCTCTATGCATCGCTCAAGGGCGGCTCGGAAACAATTCCCGTAAATGTGGGTTTCCGCAAGATAGAACTTAAGGGTGACCAGATACTTGTCAACGGTCAGCCCGTTCTATTCAAGGGCGCCGACCGTCATGAGCTTGACCCCGACGGCGGCTATGTGGTGTCGCCCGAGCGGATGCTGCAGGATATAGAGATAATGAAGAGATTCAATATCAACGCTGTGCGTACCTGTCACTATCCCGATGATAATCTGTGGTATGACCTTTGCGACAAGTACGGACTGTATGTAGTTGCCGAAGCTAATATCGAGAGCCACGGTATGGGTTACGGCGAAACGACTCTCGCAAAAGTACCGCTTTACAAGCAGACTCATCTTGAACGCAATCAGCGCAATGTGCAGCGCAATTTCAATCATCCGAGTGTTATTTTCTGGTCGCTTGGCAATGAAGGCGGTGACGGACAGAATTTTGTGGACGCATACAACTGGGTAAAGAAAGAGGATCCGAGCCGTGCTGTGCAGTATGAGCGCGCCGGCTATGCCGACCACACCGATATATATTGTCCTATGTATGCCGACTATAAATGGGTTGAAAGTTATGGCAAGCGCACTGATGTGACAAAGCCGATGATTCAGTGTGAGTATGCTCACGCTATGGGCAACTCAGAGGGCGGTTTCAAGGAATACTGGGACCTGTTTCGCAAATATCCCAACCTGCAGGGCGGTTTTATCTGGGACTTCGTTGACCAGTCGCCCCGCTGGAAAGGCAAGGACGGGGTGGAAATCTACGCTTACGGCGGCGACTTCAACCGTTTTGACGCTTCTGATATCAATTTCTGCAACAACGGTCTCATAAGCCCGGACCGTGTGCCCAATCCCCACATGTACGAGGTGGGCAGAGTGCTCCAGAATATCCACACTTCCGCAACCGGCAATGCAAAGGAATTTAATGTATACAATGAGAATTTCTTCAAGGCTCTTGATGATGTGGAGCTGCGATGGGAGCTTCTGCGCGACGGCAAGATTGTGCGCGCAGGCAGTGTTGATAAACTTGATGTTGCTCCGCAGGCAACCGGTAAGGTTACCGTGGATTACGGCGCACTTGAACCAGCCGGAGAGTATCTTCTCAATTTCGCATACATCCTTAAGGTTGCTGATGGCGTGCTCGCTCCCGGCACCGAGGTTGCGCGCGAGCAGATTGCCCTGACTCCTGCCGCGCCGGCGGATATGACCATAGCCAATGTCGTTGAGACAAATCGCGCTGTCGTTGAGCCGAGCATAGTTGACAATCAGGCAAACTACCTTGTCGTGACCGCTCCTGGTGTCGACATCGAATTTTCGCGTGCCGACGGTTTTCTGAGCAAATATTGCGTTGGCGGCACAGATATGCTTGCCGATGGCGCACAGCTAACGCCGAACTTCTGGAGAGCTCCGACCGACAATGATTTCGGTGCAAATCTTCAGACTAAGTTTGCAGCCTGGAAAGCTCCGGAAATGAAGCTGAAAAATCTTGAGGCGACAAAAGAAAACGGTCTTGTTAGGGTGACAGCGCAGTATGAGATTGCTGCAGTGAAGGCTGCTCTCGACATGACATATGTAATAAATAACGCCGGCGATATCAAGGTGACAGAGAAACTCACAGCAACAAAAGGTGCGGAGGTTTCGCCGATGTTCCGTTTTGGCGTGCAGATGCCGATGCCCCTCGGATTTGACCGCATAGAGTATTATGGCCGCGGTCCGCGTGAAAACTATATCGACCGTCAGCAGGCTGCTGACCTGGGTGTATATTCGCAGAGCGTGGAGGAGCAGTTCTATCCTTACATCCGTCCGCAGGAAAACGGCAACAAGACCGACATCCGCTACTGGCGTCAGATAAATCATGCCGGCAAGGGGCTTGAGATTGTTGCTGAAAATCCATTCTCGGCATCGGCCCTTAACTATACTATAGAGAGTCTTGACGAAGGGGAGTCTAAAAATCAGGGACACTCACAGGAAGTTGAGAAGGCTTACCTGACCAATCTTCTTATCGACAAGGCGCAGATGGGCCTCGGCTGCATCGACAGCTGGGGGGCTATACCTATGGAGAAATATATGATGCCTTACGGCGATTATGAATTCACTTTCATTATGAAACCGGTGGCAAACATAATTCCCTGATTGTACTTATAACACATATAGCATGCGTCCATGCCTGATAGGGTGTGGACGCTCTTTTTTTGCAGAAGAATTATAAATGTCGAGCCACTTTTTTAGATAAAAAGGGATGTATTCCAATTTTTTTACATAATTTTGAAACCTTGATGCCGGTGTATGTTGCCGGAATCACACTGAACTACTCATATTTACTTTTTATTTGATATGGAAATGCTTGAAAGCGCGCAAGCGCCCGTTACCGTAGATGCTGAGACCACGGCAGTTGCCGGGGCAGCTCAGGATGCCATGATGGAAAAAGACACAAATCTCAGCAAAGAGGAACTTCTGGCAAGGCTGAAGGCTCTCACCGTCAGCGCTGACGATGTCAGTGCCGAAGAGGTTGCGCGCATCAAGCAGCAGTTTTATGCTCAACACAACGATGAGGTGCGCAAGGCTAAGGCGGCTTTTGTTGAAGAGGGCAATAGTCCGGATGATTTTATTGCTCCGGATGATGATGTGGAAATTGCATTCAAGCAGACGCTTTCTGAAATAAAGGACAAAAAGGCCGAGCAGCGTGCACGCATCGAGGCCGAGCAGGCAAAGAATCTTGAACGCAAGCAGGCTATTATCGCCGAAATAGCTGCGGCAAGTGAGGATGCCGACAATGTTAACCGTCATTATCAGCGCGTCAAGGAGCTGCAGGCAGAGTTCAAGGAGGTCGGAGATGTGCCTCCTCAAAATAACACGGCGCTGTGGAAATCGTACCAGGATACAGTGGAACGCTTCTATGACCAGTGGAAAGTCAACAAAGAGTTGCGCGACTATGATTTTAAGAAGAATCTGGGCGAAAAGCAGCTTCTTCTCGCCGAGGCTGAAAAGCTTGTTGAGGAGCCGGATGTGATTACCGCGTTCAGGCGTCTGCAGGAGCTTCATGACAAATGGCGTGACATAGGTCCGGTTGCCAAAGAGGTGCGCGAGGAAATATGGGGCAAGTTCAAGGACGCGAGTGCGGAGGTGAACAAGCGCTATCAGGCACACTTCGAGGAACGCAAAAAGCGCGAGCGCGAGAATGAGGACGCCAAGACAGCGATATGTGAGCGCATTGAGGCTCTTGATTTTACCGCTCCGGCAACTTTTGCCGCATGGGATGAAATGACAAAGACTATCATTGCCGCTCAGGAAGAGTGGAAAACTCTCGGATACGCGTCGCGAAAAGTCAATAATGAACTTTTTGCCCGGTTCAGGGGGCTGTGTGACGATTTCTTCGGTCGCAAAGCGGAGTTTTTCAAGCGCACCAAAGAGGAGATGGCAGAGAACCTGAAGCGTAAGATTGAACTATGCGAGCAGGCTGAGCAGCTGCAGGAGAGCACCGACTGGCGCAAGACTACCGATGCGATAGTGGCGCTGCAGCAGCAGTGGCGCAAAATAGGTTCGGTTCCCCGCAAAAACAGCGACGAGGTGTGGAAGAGATTCCAGACCGCCTGCGACACATTCTTTGACCGCAAGAAAAAGAATGCTTCCGGCACTCGAAAGACTGAGCAGGCTAATCTCAAAGTGAAAAAAGACATCGTTGCGCGTCTTAAGGAGCTTAATGCGCCGGAAGATGCAACTCCGCGCGATGAAGCCATAAAGGAGCTTCAGCAGCTACGCTCTACCTGGCAGGCTACAGGTCATGTGCCTTTTAAAGAGAAAGACAAACTTCATGACGAGTATCGCACGGTTGTCGGCGAATTGTTTGACAAACTCGACATTCACGAGCACCGCGCGCGCATGAATGCTTATGAGGCTACAGTCGAGGACCTCGGCGACGACCGCAGCAAGCTCTCAAGGGAGCGCGAGAGACTCGCAAGAGCATACGAACAGCGCAAAAACGAATTGCAGACCTACGAAAACAATATCGGTTTTTTAAGTTCCTGCTCAAAAAGCGGCGAATCTATGCTACGCGACATAGAGCGCAAGGCACAGCGTCTGCGCGATGAAATAGCCGAGATTGCCAAAAAAATCGAGCTCGTTTCGTCGAAACTTTGACGCAGAGATGGGAGCGGTGTCATCATCGCTCCCACTCCCTCTGTGGGGAGGGATACACAATTGATTATAAGGGTTTATGACAGGGATTGAAAGAAGAAGACGATTTGGTGCGATGGTGCCGGTGGTACTGTCTGTATTTGATTTGTGTTCACTTTTCGCCGCATATTTTCTCACATTGGTCTTTCTGTCGCCGAGCCAGCAGCTGATATGGTCGTCTGACCGGGTGTGGTCTCTGGCCTTTATCGCCTGGATACCCGCAGGTCTAAGACTGATGCACCGCTCACGCTACAGGGCCTTGAAAATGGAGCGCACGGCATCCGATGCCGTCAATGCTATAGGATGCCACGCGCTGGTGTTTATAGCCCTTATGTATCTCACCGCGACTGTTGGACCGGACTGGCAGACATTGTGCGTGTTTTATGCTATATCACTTGTGATGCTCCCCGCGGCGAGAACGATAGCGCGCACATTGCTAAAGATTATGCGCAGCCGGGGACGCAACTATAGCAGGGTTGTTATTGTAGGCACAAATGATACTGCACTGAGGCTTTGTGATCAACTTTGCGCTGACCCTGGCTTCGGCTATAAAGTGCTGGCGTTTTTTAACGAGACACCGTGCGCATCCCCCGCGTCCGACCTTTATTGCGGTACCATAGATGAGCTCGACAGCTATGTGAGGAAGCATAAAGTCGATGAGATTTTCTGCACCCTGCCGGGTGAGCGCCAGGAGGCGCTTCGCTCAACGATAGCCGCCGCCGACAACAATACTGCACAGTACTATTATGTGCCTCAACTCAACCGCTACATAGCCAGGGGTTTCGGTATTAATACCCTCGGTTCGATGCCGGTGATGCATGTAGAGTCTCCGCCGTTGACAAATTTTTCAGCGAGGATAGCAAAAAGAACACTCGATTTGGGTGTCTCGCTGATAGCTTCAATTCTGTTTCCATTGGTCTTTATACCTGTAGCGATACTCATAAAAGTATCATCAAGGGGACCGATATTCTACATGCAGAAACGAACCGGATATATGGGCAAGCCATTCAACTGCCTGAAATTTCGCACGATGCGCTATGATCCTTCGGATGAAGCGCCAGTGGAGAAAAACGATCCGCGAGTCACAGCCATCGGCCGATTTCTGCGCCATTCAAGCATAGATGAACTGCCGCAGATTTTTAATGTGCTTATGGGGCATATGTCGATTGTAGGTCCACGCCCCCACATGGTGAGCCATACCGAGTACTACAGACCTCTGATTGACAAATATATGTTGCGCCATTCAGTGAAGCCAGGCATAACAGGCTGGGCACAGGTCAACGGCTATCGCGGTACCACAGACTACCTCTGGAAGATGGAGCGGCGTGTGGAGCATGACGTATGGTATATCGAAAACTGGTCGTTTATGCTCGATTTAAAGATAATAGCCCGCACCATGCTCAACATCCTCACCGGCGACGACAATGCTTATTAGGTTGTACGGCAGACATTTAAGGTGTGCGTTCTGAGAATTGGCAGCGTCGCGCAAACAAAAAAGCGACAAAACATTGCCTAAAGTCAAATAAAATGCTTACCTTTGCAGAGCAAAAGCCCAGGTGGCGGAATGGTAGACGCGCTCGTTTCAGGTGCGAGTGCTG
>JAIDJW010000142.1 GCA_029052015.1 Paramuribaculum sp.
GAGTGACCATTATTCGGTCACCAGATGGGTTAGTAATGCTACCAGCCATGCGTTTGTTCAACTTTCCGCTGCTTTTACATTCGTTTTTGGAAAACATGTGAAACAAGGTAATGACAGCTCCAGACAGTCTGGTGCATCTTCCGGCATCTTGAAATAAGAAAACAGCTTAATCATACTGGCAGTCAAGTCCTCGGCCGTCGTGTCGGGGACTTGACTTGTCAAACGACGATTTTGTGGGCCTCATCGTTTGGAAATAGACAGAAAAACAGTATTTTTGTGGCAGGCCTTCGGCCAGCATATAGGGTGGTTTTACCGCGTTGCCGGTCGAGGTTTTCATGTTTACGGAAACGAATCGTAGTTATCATCGGTTTATGGAAATCATAGCGCACTTGACAATGAAAAGAAAAACGATACATTTTATAATGGTGATTATGTGTGCCATGCACGTTTTGGGTTGCAGCCGCAACGACAGCATCATTTCGGTGGCGGCTCCCGAATTTGAAAAAGAGATCAAGTCCGGATCGGTGCAATTGCTCGATGTACGCACTCCCGAAGAGTTTGCCGACGGGCATATAGCGGATGCGATAAACATCGACGTCAAGGAGGAGGATTTCCAGGAGATGGCGTCAGAGAAGCTGTCGAAGGATTCGACAGTGCTTGTCTACTGTCGGAGTGGCCGACGCTCACTTGATGCCGCCGGACAACTGACCAAGCTTGGCTATAAGGTAGTCAATCTAACGGGTGGAATCACCGAATGGAAAGAAAACGGACTTCCGGTGACGGATTCTGTCCGCCGGTAAGATAAGGCGTATCACTTAATACCACAGAATTAAAATGAAAAAGCGTGTAGAACTCAGTCTGTTTTGCCGGATCATCTCGACCCTCTCAACGGCATTGATGTGTGGCGTGTTTTTTTATGCGCTGCAACGGCCCGACGATCGTATTGCATCGTGGATTTTGGGCGCATTGATGATTATGTTGTTCCTGTCCACTCTCTTTTTCATGCCATTATCCATATCGGTGGATCATAAAAGGCTGAAGATCCGGAGGCCATTGAAAACCAAATCCATTCCATTGTCCGACATTTCGGATGTTAGATTATGCCCTCCCACTATGAGTGCGATAAGACTCTTCGGCAGCGGCGGTTGGTTCGGATGGTATGGCTGGTTCAAGGAGAAGGATCTCGGCAGGTATTTCGCGTACTACGGAAAGGCCTCCGACTGCTTCCTGATCACACTTAAAGATGGCAAAAAATATATGCTCGGCTGCAAAGATGCCCCTGCGATGGTCAAAGCGATAAAAGCATATCTCCAATGATACAGATAGGCAGATATAAGCTGGGCTTTGCGCCTTTGTCGATGATTGCTGTATTCATCGCGCTGTCGGCATGCGCCGTGACCGCGGCTTTTCATCAGGCTTGCCCTGAATACCCGATGCCATTGTCAGGCAGAATACTCATCAATGAGAGTCTGGCACTGCTGGCGACCCTCGTCTATGGCATTTTCGTCCACTTCGCAATCGCAATAATAAACAGAATCAAAGGATAAATCGCTGAGGGTCACTTATGCTTCACACATTATTCTTCAGCCCGTCAGGCACAACCCGCAAATATGCCACGGCTATGACCGAATCATTCGGCGGAGATTCACAAATGATAGACCTGACACATGGCTCATGCCAGGCTGAACGCGACCTTGCGGCCGGCGATACCGTGCTTCTTATAGCCCCCGTCTATGCCGGACGGATCCCATCGCCGGCTGCTGAACAGTTCCGCCGGATTGACGGGCACGGAATGAAAGCAATCGTAGCCGTTGTGTATGGCAACCGCGACTATGACGACGCGCTGCTGGAACTGGCCGACATAGCCACGGAAAACGGCTTCGAAGTCATTGCCGCCGGCGCATTCATCGCACAACATTGCATATTCCCAAAAGTGGCTGCCGGCCGACCCGACGGCTCGGATATGACCATAGCGGCAGATTTTATCAAGCGGGCCAAAGAGTCAGACCGACTGGATATTTCGGCTATCAAAGGAAACCGTCCGTATAAACAGCCCGGCGCTGTTCCATTACAACCCCAGACAGCCGAAAAGGAGTGTCACAGATGTGGCATTTGCATCAAGGAATGCCCTACTGGAGCCATCGACCCCGCGACGTTTGCTACCGACAGAGAGAAGTGCATATCATGCTGCCGCTGCATTGCTGTATGCAATAGCAATGCCCGCAAATTCAAGGGAATCATGTATGCCACCGCAGGAAAAATATTCTGCGCCAAAAACTCCCGACGTCGCGACCCGGAATTATTCTTCTGACAACACACCATTGCCCGCTTGACAGGCATAACACCGGCACCATGCTTCACGTCTAATTTATAGTCTATTGGACGCATCTCCACGACTCTTTGAGTGCTCTTTGAGTTCAATATAATCAGCTCGAATATGAGGTCGGCGTCAATGAGATGTCCCTACGCCTCGTTTGCAAGACGCGAAGCCCACTCGTTGCGATCATCGTAACGACCTTTGCGGTAGTTGTATGCAAGAGCCGTTATATAGCCAATGAACACCTTGAACGCCTGCTGTTGCAGGTAGCGGTGCATGGCGGTCACTACCATGCCGGTCTTTTCAGTGCTGCTCACTCTGCCGTTGACATGCCTCGCACGCTCCCTGTCTTGTGAAAGTTCGGGGTGTCGCTTTGTGCTTTCGGAGCGCAGCGGAGAAAGAACCAGCTGACGCCTACTCGCTTTCCCTCTTCAATGGTCATTCTTTTTACTCGCATAGTTCCTTATTGAGTTAAGTTCTATTTTTTTCCCTTTGGTGAAGCTCTATTGAGCTTCTTCGGCAGGGCTGGCCGTTTTTCGTGCAAGTCAGAACTGCGGACACGAGGGAGCATAAGGCAAGTGTGGAGTCAGCGGTAAGA
Organism: Paramuribaculum sp.; assembly: GCA_029052015.1. Taxonomy (GTDB): domain Bacteria; phylum Bacteroidota; class Bacteroidia; order Bacteroidales; family Muribaculaceae; genus Paramuribaculum. The sequence goes on from JAIDJW010000142.1 coordinate 2,916, forward strand.
GCGGGATACCCACATTTTGGAGGTACGATAAAATGTGCGGAGGCTCACGGGCGCAGACGCAGACGGAAAGCGTAGCGGCACTTGACGTTGCTACCGTCCGCAGTAACTTCGCACAGAAAAACGCCTCCCTGCCAAGACTCAATGCTCACAAGGAAGATTCTGATATTCCTTTTAATAAAGACAACTCTCCCAAGCACACTCTCCCAAGCACACTCTCCCAAGCACGCGGTGTCAATCTCAATGACATTGAAGTGAAGACTTTCGCGAACTTGAATTTAGTTTGGTGATGATGCCGTATTTTTTCTTTATTCTTATCGAGATAATGACTCGATATAAGATATGGAGGTATTTCCCACACATATTTTTCAAAAGAAATTAAGACTATAAGACTGTTAATAGGCTATTAATTTCGAAAACGACACATTTTGACGTTTTCATTTGTTAACTTTGCAGCATGAATCAAAATATGGGGCGGTTGATCCGCTATATACTCATCATACAGAAACTCTCAGGGAAGAAGAAATACATCACTGCAGAGGAATTGATTTCATATCTCGACCTCCAGATGGAACTCAGAGAATATGAGGTCGGTCTTAGCGTCCGTACTCTACAGAGGGACATTGCCGAGATTGAAAGTATGTTTGAGATTGAGATCAAAAACCGTCGCGGAGAAGGATACTTCATAGCTGACCGTACTGATAATACCGACATCAGGTATGAGGAGCTTCTTCTTAATTTTGATCTTCTGACATCCCTGAATCATTCGGCAGACGTATCCGGATTCATCATACCTGAACATCATCGGCCTAAAGGAGCGGAGAGTGTTCCGGCACTTATCCATGCCATCAAGAATGCTTATGTCGTAAAGTTTGACTACAAACTGATTCGTAAAGAGAACAGAATTATTTCAAAAACTGTCAATCCCCACTTTCTAAAGGAATCATTGGGATTATGGTATATCGTTGCCATAGACGATAAGGGAAATCTTCGTAACTATGCGGTTGACAGGATAAGTAATCTGGAGATTCTGCCAACCCAGTTCAAGAGAGACGAATCACTTGATCCGAACTATATGTTTCAGAACAGTTATGGCATTTGGGATGATGAGACTATCCCGATTGAGGAAGTCGAGCTATCCTATTCTCCATTGGACGGCTACTTCCTCAAAGCGACACCGCTCCATACATCACAGGAGATTCTTGTCGATAATGACGAGGAGTTCCGTATCAGGCTGACTATCCGGATTACCAATGATTTTGTAATGGCATTGTTGGCCCGGAGCAATTCTCTGACGGTTGTTAGACCTCAGTCGCTACGCGAGAAAATCAATGAAATTTATCAACAGGCATTAAAACGAAATCAGTTATGAGAAGTCTCGGTTCATTGCTCCACAATGCTCTTTATCCTAGGACAAGAGTATATCAGGATTCTGACGGTAATTTCATGGGAACGAGTACAGACGTAACTCCCTGGTATCACATAATTGGTCGGCTATGGGGATATTCGTTATGGCTCTACCTCATTTTGTTGCCATTGCTGGCTCCAGTTTATTTTGTTTTTGCACATTGGTATTGCCGACGGTTTGATGCGGAGAATATGGCGGAAGATCCCAATGGCTGGCTACAGGAAAAAAGCCAGATTCTAAAGAATCATAGGAATATCCTCATAGGCTGGATAATGTTCATGCTGTTAGGATGGTTCACCGAGTGGGGGCAAACAGATTTCTCCCCAAAGCATGAGCCTGCTTACCAAACTGAAACAATGGCTCCTTGGGGGTCTCCCGATTACGTTGACCCTTACAAACAATATAAAGAAACCCACAACATCAGATAATCATGGCTGAAAGAAACTCAAAAACCATCTTCTCAGGAGATGAGCTAAAACGGATAATATCTTTAGTGAGAGAACTTGAAGCAGCAGACAGCTCCAAGCAGAAAGGCATCAGAGCAAAAATCCGTCGTATAGGACTTTACTGGTCCGAAGTCGCTCCCGGTTTGGATTACACTGTCGCAAACCTCCAAAGACTTTTCGAGAATGGAGTCTTGAAGCTAACGGGCTCGGAAGAAGTTGACGTTGAGACATCAACGCCAACGAAAAACATGGTTGAACAGCAACCACCAAAACCTATCCGGCAGATAAAAATCTCCACTGACACTGAAATAAGTCAGTATATGGCAGACGGCTTTGAGGGATTTATTCGGTCCGCGGAGCTAAGAGACAACTTGTTTCTCCTTCCGGAAGAAGCCGGAGTCTATGTTGTCTTACGTTCTTCTCAGGCAGAGCCTCGATTCCTTGAAAAAGGCACAGGTGGATTTTTCAAAGGTAAGAATCCAAATGTTTCGATAGCGGAACTGACTGAAAACTATGTATACGACACAAAGACACTATACATCGGTAAGGCAGCGAGTCTCCGTAAGCGTGTCGGGCAGTTGCTTCGCTTCGGTGAAGGTGTAGCCGTAGGACATTGGGGAGGACGTTACTTGTGGCAGTTGGCAGACTCCGCTAACCTCATGGTAGCGTGGAAATCGACCCCAGACTGTGATCCTCGAACAGTCGAAGCCCAGATGATACATAGCTTTATTTCACTTCATGGGAAACGTCCATTTGCAAACCTTAAAGACTAAAACGAGATAATATGAAACATCATTAGTGTCCACTAATGATTTGGGAATATTCATTAAGCTAATCAGATAAAATTTATTTTCCGACTGCAAAATTACAGCTAAAATGCTCAGCAAAAAAGAGGTAAGTATGGGAATATGCGGGATTTTGTGGGGATTGATGGGGATTGATGGGAAAATGTAGTACCTGCCACTAATTCAATATCAAAAGAGTGGGGTAAACAATGAGTAGAAACCTAAAAAAAATCTTAGATACACACATTCTCCAAGGTTGACAACATTGCAGGTCGTAAATAGGCAACGAAAGACCTATATTAAGGCGCATTATATCAGTACTTTATATTTGATTATCTTATTCTAAAAAGAATATAATAATGCAGATAGTTGTCAACCTTTGTCCCTCTATTTTCAGTGTTC
>JAIDJW010000143.1 GCA_029052015.1 Paramuribaculum sp.
TGCCTGTGGCATCATACGGTCCGATAATATTAAACTAATGGGAGTTTCTCGACACCCTTGAGATGATACCGGTCAATCGTCCGGCGGCAGTCGGCAACGCTTTTGACTGGATTGACGACATAAATGCTCAGACATTGATGCTCAGACGCGCGCAGCAGGAATATGTGTCAAACAATCCCGGCAAAATAAGGTGGAATGCCAGGAATCTTCCGGAACCGCCAGCACAGTACAACGCATACGTCGACCCCGTGACTACCCGCATAGTGATTGAAGAGAGAAAACTCGGCGACCACTCGGCGCAGGTTAACGAACTGCTCGATGTCAAGCCAATCGACTGGATTCAGAGCTTTAACGCATCGCTTCAGTTCAGCCAGGCATACGTTTCGCCAAACTGGTATCAGGGCGGCAACCGCTCTCTGCTGGCACTGCTCAATGTGGTGTATAATGTCAAGCTCAACCAGAAGCTGCACCCCAAGCTTCTCTTTGAAACGACAGTCGCATATAAACTGGGCATAAACAGCGCGCCTGACGACACAGTGAGGTCATACAACATGAGCGAGGACCTCTTCCAGATAAACAGCACTTTCGGCTACAAAGCCGTGCGCAGATGGTACTACTCAGCCAACCTGCAGTTCAAGACACAGATGTTTCGCAGCCACCAGTCCAATTCCGACAAACTCAGGGCCGCATTCCTGTCGCCCGGCGAGCTGAATGTCGGCCTCGGTATGACATACGAGTACACCAACAAGCGCAAGACATTCAATTTCAATGCCTCTATTTCTCCCCTTTCATGGCAGATGCGCACCTGCATCAACAACCAGATTGATGAAACCGCCTACGACATCAAGCCGGGACGCAATGTCGTAAACAAGATAGGTAGCAGCGCCGAATATTTCATGAACTGGAAGGTGACATACAACATAGCATACACATCGCGAATGTTTCTTTTCACAGACTACGAGCGGTTTCAGGGCGACTGGGAGCACACCATCGCGTTCAACATCAACAAATACCTCTCCACTCAGATATACGCCCACATGAGATACGACACCACAACCCCGCGCGTTAAGGAGTCTTGGCACAAATTCCAGTTCAAGGAGATATTCAGCCTCGGTTTCACATATAAGTTCGCCAACACATAATGCGCCGCCTACTCTCTCTCCTTATCCTCGCTGTCGGCATGGCTACTGCCGTTTACGGCGAAACAGCTCTGCCGGCAACCTCACCTGCTCCCCTGCCCGGCTACAATGACAGGACTGTAGTGCAAAAGCGCATAGCGGCTTCAGGTCCACACCGTATCGAAGGAATATGGCGATTTCCCGAAACCGGATCGACAGTAGCCATAGAACGCGAGGACAACAACCGCGCACATCCGGGAGCAGTAACATACCGCATGATTGTGATGCGCAGCGACAACCGCTCGATACGCCCCGGCACATTTATGGGAATAATCACTCCCAGCGTCAAAAGTGATGTTTTCGATGCAAGCATATACACTTCATCACACCGCAACAGCAGTCTGGATTCGCCCAGACGATTCACCCTCACCCTTGCCGAAAAGGGCGACCGCCTCGTTTTCTCGCGTGTGAAAAGCAAATATTCGCTCAATCTGTGGCGGATTCTGCCATATATGTTCCGCTATGCGGTGCGCCGCAACAACAATACAGGAGAAGCCCCCGAAGGATGCGTCAAAATTTTTCCCGCACCGGCTGTTCCTGCCGAGCCACGTTATCTATGAAAACAATTCTTGTGCTAATCCTGAGTTTGTGTTTCCTGTGGGCTTCTGCCGACAAAACCACCCGCCGCGGGCTCAGGGTTGCCGCTCCTACAAAAACCGAAGCAAGGAGCAATACCGCTGCCGACACCGTCGCTCCCTCTCCCGGCATGGTAGAGCTCAGCGGATATGACAAGCCCCTGCGGTCAAACAAAGAATCCATCTACATCACCAACGCCACCCGGCGTATCCTGCTGGAAACAGTGGTGGAAATCTCCTATTTCGATAATTCCGGCCGACTGCTCCATAAGCGCGATGTGCGCATAAAAACAAATGTGCCTGCCGGAGAAACCCGACAGGCCACATTTTCTTCCTGGGACAAGCAGCGCACTATGTTCTACCACCGCAGCGGCAAGCCACGCACTGCCGACGGCACTCCCTACCGCATTAAAGCTGTGGCAAAAAGCGCCGTCTATGCCGTCAAATGATTATCTGGAGTCACGAAGCTGAGTCAGCTCGAATGTACCCGACATATTCTGGACTTCAATCTTGCCGCTGAGAATCTCAAAAAAGAAATCGCGTATGCGCTCCACGCTCAAAGTGGCAGGATTTCCCGATGCATCCGGACCTAAATCATACGTTTTCAGCAGTTGTGAGCCCAGACTCGCCGCTGTGAGCAGAAAATGATTGTGAAACTTGTCTGTGTCGATAAGGTCTGCCGCGAGCACCTTGCCCACAACCGTGTAACAGCGCAGAGTACGGCGCACATCCTCTTCCGTCAGAGTCGACTTGACCTCGTCGGTATTGAAATCCATAGGTATTTTGCCGCTATCGGGGCTTTGTGGCAAACCGCGGTAGAGGGCGCCGAGATCGGCGAGCGAGAGATTAAACATACGTGTGCCAGGAGTGGCGCTGAGTTTCTCTATCGAGAAGGCGCTGGGCAGCAGCAGATAGATGTCGCCCGCAATCCTTACTGCCGGGGCATTGAATGTACCTATGATAGAATTTGTCAGCTCTATATCCTGCGTGGCGAAAACTCCGCCGATAACAACGCAGTTTTCAAGTATCACCTCATCGGCATATATGCTGCCGGCAACAAAAGCGTTGACAAGCGTCACAGTCTTGCCATTAACATCGGAGTAGAATGTTGGACGACATCCGGCTGCGCGCGACACGATTGAGTTTGCCGAGCCCACGCTTTTGCGCATCTTTACCGAACCGGTGTTGTCTGAACTGACATACAACTCGGTCTGGGCGAAAACCGCCCCCTGGATATCAACATCGCCGGCACGCGCCTCGATGCGGTTGCCGAAAATCGGCCCCTCGACGATTGTGTCGCCGGTAAAGATGATATTGCGGTTGAGCTCCGCGATTTTTTCAGGGAGAATTGATCCCCGGACAAGATTATCCTTTAATATGACATCGGTTTCGTTAAACCTTATTTCCTTTAATTCTTTCATGGTCGAATTTTTAATCTTTTTGTTGGTGTGTATCTGACGCAATTGCCGATGTTGCATCGAGATTGAAAAGCGAGGACATATAGCTTCTCACTCTGTCGGCATGAGCATCGTTGCCGGTGATATTCTCCACAATGAGGGTGTTGTAGCATGACCGTATGCGTCCGGCATTGCCCGCACTAACCCTGGCGCTCCAGCTCTCCGACTCCATGCCGGAACCGATGGCTGCGGCGCGCCGGGAGTCTATCATCTGCGACGGATAAGTGGAGTGCTGCAGCCCCTGCGCTCCGCTCACCGTCTCGACGTATGCCACCGGCACATAGTGCACTCCGGAAACGGAAGCGTCAAGAAGGCAATGATTCAGCAGTCGGTCCATGTTCTGCTGGTGGCGCAGAAAAGAGTTTGCCCGGCCTATCGACTGCATGGCGTCACGCTTTGCTATCGAGGCGGCTATGCGTGCGTGCAATGCCGACCCTTCAGATGCTCCGACAGCTATCATTGCCGCTCCCTCCGAAGTTTCAGCCGAAAGCGCATCTGCCTGCCGCTTGAACTTAAACGCGGGCTGATCAAGAGAGTATATGCGGTTTTCGAGTTCATTGTCAAGGTCGGTAAACAGCTTTGTGTACCTCTCGCGAAGCCTGCGGTAGTCGTTTGACATCTGCGTCTGCTTTGCCACGCAACTTTTGGCCAGCTCGCGCAGATGAATGAGGTGCGCGTCGATATTGGCCCGCAATTCCGCAATCTGCTGGCTGATCTCGCTCTGTACGGTTTTGAAAAAACCTTTCACAATGGTCGACCCCACCTTCTGGGCCGCCTCGCCGATAGAAGCTACCTGGGCGGCTTCCGTGGCTACCACGCTGCCCGTGAGCATACCCACACCGGTGTTACACTGCGCCACAGAGGCGTCGAAAGGATCGGTGTCGACATTAACATTGACTGTCACTGTCTCGTATGCCGTGCCGGAGTACGATGTTGTGCCGCCTGACTGCGATGCCGGATAGCTTACACTGCCGCTGTAGTGCACCGCTATGGTTTTGGTGAATGATCTGGTGTAACTCATAGCGCTCCGTCCTTCAGGGTTGACATTTGGGCTGCGTTAAACATCTTCATCGCCATATCCTTTGCGCGCTGCGACATGCCAGACGAATCGACAAGCCTGCCGAACTCTCCGGCGAGCGCCCGCGACACCGGCGCGGGAGTCCACTGCGCATTCACGGCAGCCGCCGACAATGCGGTGCGTATGGTGCCCTGCGCCTGCTGCGAGATGCCATGGTCGGTAACGTACACCGCGGTAGAGCGGTTGTCTGACGCGTCTATACGGCTCTCGCACACCATCGCGGGATAAAGAATATGTCTGGAGGCTTCGCTGATATTCTCCGTCAACAGCACTTTGGCGGTCATATCATTGAGCTCGCGCGAACCTTCGAGAAAGCGCGAGGCGCTTCGCACCACCTGCATTCCGCGATATTTAATATTCGACGCTATTATATGCTGGCTCTGCTTCACGCTCTCCTCCTGCGACAGCGGCACTATGGCCGTAAGCTGCGACGTGCGGTTTGTCACCTGCTCCATATCCTTTGTGGCGAAGTCCATCACCGGCCGGTCAAGCTCATACACTCTCTGCTTGAGATTTCGGTTAATGGTGGTGAATGTCTTCAGATAGCGCGCGCTCGTGAGGTTATAGTCACGCTCCATGCGGTTGCGTATGGCTACAAGCTGCTTGCGCTGCTGGTTTAGCTGCATGAGATGCGAATCGACCTCGCTGCGCAATTTTGCCATCTTCTGCGAAATCTGCGAGCGTATGAGGGTATAGAATCCGCGGTTGACATTGGAGCAGACATGCTCGGCGGCATCCTGCTCTGCTTTTATCACCGCCGCCTTCATTCCAACAACGGCCGCAGTGGTGCCGTTGATGTTATGGGTCACTGTGTTTATGCTGTGGGCCATCGGATTGGTATCCACAACGCAATCTATATATGCCATGATTCTGTGACTTTGGAATGTTAGACATCAATTGCCAGAAACCGGCGGAACAGGTGGTGTCGGAGGCACCGGAGGAACGGGAGGAACGCCTGATGGCTCGTTGTCATCAGATTCTTCTCCTGACTCTTCACCGGCTGCTTCATCTTCCTCATACTCCTCATCGGAATATTCTTCGCTCTCGCTGTCAGTATCGTCATTTTCGGGCTCTTCATCTTCGGGCTCTACCTCGACTTCACTTATACCGGCAACCTCAGAGCCGGCAGACACTTCCGGCTGCATTTCCGGAGACTGCTCCGGAGTTTCTCCTGCATTTTCCCCAGTCTCCGGCATCTGACTCTCCGCTTGCGGCTCCTCGGCTGCAGCATTGTCAAGCTCCTCAAGAGCATTTCTGGCTATCGACGGCAAATTGAGCGATATGTGCTCGAAGGTTATCGGCGCCACATTTGGCTGCGGCGGTAGCTGAGAGCTCTTGGCAAAGAGCGGGTTGACCTCCGCAAGATTCTTGCGGCGGCTGTCCATGTCGTGTATCTCGCTCGCTGCGGTAGCCACTTCGTTTGAATATCCGTCGCGCAGCTTGGCGTCGTAGTACTCCACATGCCCGAAGCGCTCCGCCTTGAGGTCTATATCCTCCTTCAGGCGGTCCATATAATCCTCGAAATCGTTCTGCACACGCTGGAACTCCTGACTCTGCATCTCGAATGCCGCAAGACTCTGCGCAGCATTGTCAGTGCTCTCCACTACCGATGCTTCAAGCGAGCCGGAATTTGCCATGGAGTCCTCGGTGCGCTGGAGCGCTATGAGAGTGTTGTATGAAGCAACATAGTCGCGCAGACTCGCCTGCATGAGGTTGATGATGTCGGCGCTCTCGGCGCGGTTTGCACGATAGAAGGCATCGGTATCCTGATGCCACTTGTTGAGATAGCTCAGCTTCTGGTCCTTGATATGGTTGTATATTCTCAGGCGCTCCACACGGTTTTCAGTCATAAGGTTCTGCACCACCGGCGCCACAATCTCCTCATAGAGCTGGTGAACACCGAAAGGCATTGTGGTAACCGAACCGTCCTCTGCGGTCCATGTACCTGACACCGGATTGAATTTCACGCGTGAACTTGGGCGCAGGCTGAATGGCTCATATCCCTGCACATCGTCGGTGAAATCGAATTTTTCATTGCGTATGCGCTCGATTTCCTCAAATTCAAGCACCGGCGAGTAGTGATTGTAAGGAGCTTTGAGTATTCGATAAAGAAGTTTGTTTGACTCAAGCACAACCTTGCCTACCGAAGCCACCTTCAGCGCCGAGATTGCCTGAACGGAGCCGGCTATCGTCACCATCAGCGACTTGAGCACATCCTCAAACTGCTGTGTTTCGGTTGACAACGATTTTTTCAGACGGTTGATTTCCTGAAATCGCCTTACACCCGGCTCATATTTCTCGCTATCGAAAACATTGAGCACCGGAGCGTCCTCCGGAATATCTCGTGTGCCGAAGGTGTGCAGCCTGTCAAGCTCGGGTGAATTATCGAGCACAAGGGGCAGGCTCACCGAAGTCGTGTCGAGATCGTCCATACAGTAGGAGATCGTGCGCAGAGAGCGGTCAAGTGCCCCGAGATAATCGTTTTGAGTCACTTCCTGGATAGAAAGCGAATAGTCGTCGGTCTCTATTGTCTCGGTTTCTTCCGAACTCTCGATAACCGGTGCAATCTTCGACAAATCCTCAAGCTTACCTATAGTCTGAATCAAAAGGTCATTCTGCTTGGGCTGCGAGAGGGTGACAACGCTGTCGGCAACGCTTCCGGTGTAGTCCACTATAAAGCTTTTGTCCTCATACTTTACCTGGTCCGCAACCGGCACGTATGCCACGCCTAATTTTGTCACCGCATAGCCTCGGAAAATCTCGTCGTGGAGCTTACGGAACTCGTCGATACGCTCGTCGATGCCCTGTATCTGCTTCTCATAGCCGCTCTTTTTTATGAAATAGACGAAAAATAGGATGATTGTCAGAAACCACACCCACAGCCCGGAGATTTTTTGCTGCAAAGCAGCTTTTTCCTCTTCGAGTGAGGCGATGTTGCGCTCGATACGTTCTTCCTCTTCAACTATCTTCTCGGCGGCCTGCCGATAGTAGTTGAAAAGAATTTTCGCTTCGTCCTGATACACGTTTTCGGAATCAGGGAAGATTCTACCTGTATTCATGGCATTGCTGATAAATGATAAAATGGTTTATAAAAACGGGTTAATTTAATTATGTGTGTCTTATTAGTTCTATGCGAGACACGCCCTGCTGCGCCGGTTGCACAGCATCTCCATCTCGTCAAGAAGAGCGGCTATATTTTTTTCGTTGAGCGTATATGCCGGTATTGCCCTTCGCATATCTCCGGCTATCTCAACAATGCGCCGCTCTGTGTCGGCAGCCTCGGTGCTAAGGCAGGGAGACGTGTAGCGCAGAGTCTCCGCAAGCTTGTCTATACGCGCCTTGACATCCGCGGACACTCCTTCCGCGTGAGCAGTCTGCTCAGCCAGCGCACGCACGGCACGCCGTGCCTCGTCGATTCCTCCCTGACGCTGAGACTCGGCTGCGTGCACTCTTGCCGCCTTGGCAGATGACGTGATGCCGGCGAAGATACCGCAGGCGAGCACAAACAGCAGCACAAGCTGCACTATCAACTGATATCTGAACGCCACAATGCTGCCTGTGTTCATCAGCAGCATAGCGCCGAGGGCCGCAAAGGCATACAGCCCCTTGACATACCATCTTATGCCGATACCCGCCGCCTGCCGACCGGCCGGGTCATCAAGACTGACTGCCGGAGTAGCGATTGTGAACACCGCAAGCTGAAACACAATGCTGGCAACGACAATATTGAGTGTCAGGATATTTTCCGGCATTTCGCCGCCGAAAACCAGGAATGCGGCGATAATGAGAGCTTCGCCAGCTGCCGCGAGTATATAATAAAACGTTTTGTTCATCATCGTTTGCGTTTAGCGTTTGTTGCCGCAGCGGGCGCAGAATTTAGAGCCGGGAGGGAAAGGAGCCCCACAACGGCTGCACACATCGGCGCCGGCAGCCCCTACAGGCTTGCCGCAGTTGGGGCAGAAAGCGGCTCCGGGCTGAAGCTTGGTGTCGCAACCCGGACAGCGCGCCTCTATAACCAGAGGATTGCCGCAGCTCACACACCGACGGGCATTTTCGTCATTGTCGGTGCCGCACGCCGGGCAGGGATTATATTTGTGCCCGCAATTGGGACAATAATCCATATTGGAGGGAAAGCGCTTGGCACAGCCTGCGCAGTACACCATCCTCACCTGCTGAGGCTGCTGCATGGGCTGCTGAGCACCGGGGGCGCCGGGCACAGCCCCCGGAGCAAAAGTGGGCTGCTGATACTGCGGGGTCATCATACCGGCGCCAACTCCTCCTCCGCCGCCCATGCCGCCCATCATGTTGATGGCCATGAGACCGCCGAGAAGTCCGCCGTTGTTGTCGCCGCCGAAGCTGCCTATTGCATTGTTGGCGGTGTTGAACATCTGCTCCTGCTGCCATGTGTGGCCCGTAATGCTCTGGGCACTCTGGCTCGACAGGGCTTCCTTGACCTTACGCCCTTCGGGGGTGGTGGTGTCAATATCTATATTGCTGACATAGAATTTGGTGAGCTCCAGCCCAAGGTCGTCCCAGAAAGGAGCCATCTGCTGCCGCAGCACATTCGAAATCTGGTCGAGATAGCCCGATATCTGTTTGTAGCCCACGTGATTTGCGGTCATGAACTGCACAATAGCGCTCTTTGCTTTGGTTGTGAATTCGCCGGTAAACTGGCTCGTCATGTCAAACTCTGTGAAATCGACTTTTGGTCCCACCACTTTTACAAGAAACTTCTCCGCGTCAATAATCCTCAGACCGTACTGACCGTCTGCGGTCAGCGGGAGCATGGTGTTGTAGTCGCTGTCGTGTATACTAAGGCTGCCGATGCTCCAGCCTATGTTGAAAGCCTGGATTCTGTTGACAAACCATATCTCTGCGGTAAAGGGATTTTTGCCTCCGAAAGGAAATCCGTAAAGATTGCGCAGTATAGGAAGATTCTCGGTGTTGAGAGTGTGGCGCCCCGGACCAAACTTGCCCATGAGCTTGCCTTTGGAAAAGAGCACTGCCTCCTGACTCTCCTGCACAATCAGCTGTGTGTAAGTACTTAGATTGTTTTCCGGATATTTATGGGCATAGATGACAGGCATTCCCTGCGGTTGCCATATCACCGCATCAATAATAGCCATTGCACTTTACTTTAAGGTTGATATTTAACAAATTAGATGTGTGTTTCGCAAATATAACCATTTTTTATCTTTTGTGCAAATAAAAGTAGCAGAGCGCCCCGTCACGGACGCGGAGGGGCGGGAGCATTGCCTATGGAGCGGCGGTTTTCAACCGCCGTATGCAGCGGACGGCGCTTGAAAAGCGCCGCCCCATATTTGCATGTTGTAGCCTTAATAGTTATTGTACTTTGTAGAAGGCGCGGATGCGGTTGGGCTCAGTACGCGGACGACTGCCCGGGTCGTAAGTCACTTTATTATTCCAAACGACATAATGATGTGTCTGACTATTCACATTTTCACCTGCCGCATCAATTCTTGTAGCTCGGGCTCTGTCCTCATCTTCACGTTGCCCTGTTGGTCCTAAGGCGGTCTCCCTAACCTCTTTTCCAGCAGATGCTGACCAGTAAAGGATATCCTGGAATTCCGGGAATGTATTCCAATAGTTGATGAGACCGACTTCAAGTTCGCGGATACCGGGCAAGTACCATTTGCTTTCATAAATCGATCCATCTGCATTTCGCTTATTCTTGCCCATAGCATAGTGGAAAGCGGTCTCCGGCTTTTCTGTGTTAAACATCTGCACACTACTCATTGGTACAGAACTTGCGCCGATGACCCAACTCGACATCGCCTGACCATTGGAATAGACTTCGTATGATTCTGTGGAACCTTTAAATCCGGAAGTAGACGTATTATCAAGTCCCCAGGGCAGACCGCTGTAAAGCTCGGCGGGCATATCATGCTTGTCAAGAGGGTCTTTGTGGTCAAGATATTCCTCGTAATATTCCATCCAGCCGTCAATTGTCTCGCCTGATATTGTGCCTCGCACTCTGAGCAGGGCTTTCTGGTCAATTTCGAGGATGCGGTCGCGATCCTCGCCCTCATCATTGTGGTAATGGATGCGGACGCGGGCGGTGCGGTCGCCATAATTGGCGGGGTTATTACTCTCCGGCACATTCTCGTCAATATAGAAGTAGATGCGTGTGCGCGTTCCGCCCTCGGGGTCGCTGCCCTCAAAGTTGTTGCCTACACTTACGCTGGTATTCGCAGCCAGAGTATTGGTGACAAGGTCATGCGTGAAGTAGCGGCGGGCTCCGCGTCCGGCGGTGAGCACACCTCTGTCATATATATAGGTAGTGTTGTCAAGACCAGCCGGTTCGGTGGTCATATTTATAGCCGGCACCTTTTCCATTCGCAACCAGCCGGGCATCTGTCCGGTAAGCTCGTCGGCAAGTATCTCTATGTCGACCGTGCTCAGGCAGGTGGCACTCCCCTCCTCCATGCGCATGAAGTAGATGTCCATCGGCAGGGCGGTGGCATGGGCGTCAATCTTGCGCTCGTTGACGATGGAGATGTACACCGGATTGTCGGTGCGCACATTCACTCGGCCGTCAAAGGTGTAGACAGTGGGGTCGTCATTGCGCACATAGTCGAGACCGCGGATGGATATGCGGTTTTTGTAGCAGTGATTGCGGCGCACCTCGAAGTTGTCGACGGTATTGTTGCCGAGATACACTGTGAACTGCGCATCGTATTTGAGCCCCTGATGGGTGATGTAGCGCCCTTTCATCACAAACGCGCTGGCTGTCTCCTTCTGTGCGATGGTCGGTTTCCAGCGCTGCTTGAGGTCGCCGTTTTTATCGTTTTCAACGATTGCGTCGGGATAGTCAGCCTCTCCGGTTGCCTTGCGCACATTCTCGTAGGTATAGTAAGTGAAGAGCATCGCCTCCTGGCCGTCGATGAGTGTGCGGTCGCTGACCTTGATGGTTTTTTCGGCCCTGAGGTCTGCACCCTTGCCAATAAGAGTCGTGTCGTTGGCACCAACTTCAGTAAAGGGCACGCATATCGGCATATTCTTGATACCGTACTCGGTGACGCGGAGCGTGGGCAGCTGATGGTCGTGGCTCGTCTGGTTGGCATCAAGACGCACCTGCACATCCACTCTCGCCATGAGCGCCCTCATGTCAAGATCTATCTTGCCGTCCTGAGCAAGTATCGCCTCATCAGCACCGCTCTTATACAGCACTACCATAGGCATGCCTCCGGCGGGGAGCTTGGTAATCTCATCGTCCTTGCGCTCCTGCGGGCGATAATACCAGTTCATGAGGTCGCTGAGGTGGGTGATGGTTATCTCTTTGGTCGGGTCGGAAGCATCGCCATGACATATCTTGCCGTCGTCTGTTATGTCTGCAACACGAAACTTGCATTCTTTGTGGTCACAGCCCGGGTCATCACATATCGCGTTAGCTACCGCGAAAATCTGCACGCCCTTAAGAGCGGTCTGACCGACAAACGCATCCTTTGGCACACTCACCGCCGCGAGCTGGCTATAGCCGAGGTCCACAACATGATATGGCTGCCAGGGCACATCTGCATCGGGATTTGGCTGAAGAAAATTGCCGTCGCTGTCAAAAAAGAAGAGGTGCAGGCGGTTTATCCGCTTCTCCTCAGCCTCTTTAGGCTCAAAATTTTCATTGCCGAAGGCGCGCGACATCAGCACCTGCGGCAGCATGTCGGTGCAGCGCGCGGTGATGGTCACAGCGCCCTCAGGCGCAGGCTCGGGAGCGTCAAATTTTTCCGAGGCGCACCCGCTGAGGAGCGCCGCGGCTGTGAGTGCGGAGAGTATTATATGGTGTAGTTTCATATCAGTTGATAATGATGTCGTTGTCAGAGCCCTCCTGCCAGTACTCTATGCCGTTGGCGGTGAGCATGAGCAGTATCTGGTCACCGAGGAAGTTGATATTCAGGCGATAGTTTGTGCCCGCCTGAGGCATGCGCCCGAGATCGAAGTCAACAGTCTTTTCATACTCGACACCGTCGAAAGTATACTTGACGATAATATGCTTGTCTGTGCCCAGATATTTGCCGGGACCTCCGGTGATATTCGGCAGCAGGAGCACAACAGTGCCGGCGGGTTTGGTGTCGGTCGCTCCGGCGGTCTTGGCTGACCGCGCGGGCACCTCTACCGATTTGACAATACGGTTGACTCCTTCACCGCTTGCTTCGAGAAACTGGAAGGTGCCGTAATAAAGGTCACTTCCGACAGTTATTTGCGGGTCGGAGGGTGAAAAATCTATGGTAGCATCGCGATAGAAGCCGCCGTTGAGAGTCACGCTGTTGACCTTCACCGCACCGGCCTCGCTATAGTTATTGAGCTGCACGCTCAGACCGCTCATTATATGTCTGAATTTCAAATCCACGGCACCGCTTGCGCGCACATGGTCGGTGGTGATGGCATACATAGCGTCGGTGGTGGCGTCTGGGTGACGCTCGATGCGGTTGTCCGATGAGCCCACGCCATTGCCGTGAGGGTCGTTGCTGCTGCCGTAGACCACCGTATATTTCAGACGTGGCGCGCCGAGGTCATTGCCCTTTTCTGACGACACCTCAAATCTTCCGTCGTAGGGGTAGTAGGCAACGAAGGTGTAGCGAAAAGCCGAGGGGTCCACACCCGTGGCAGACTCGCCCAACATAGATTTGGTGTACCAAAGCCCTACCTTTTTGTCATCGGTGGATTTATAAAAGCATCCGTTGCCTTCAACCTGAAGTTCAGCCCGGTCAAGCACATCGGGGCAAACGAGGGATTTCTTTACTTCCCATACGGAGGAACCCGATGTTGGCTCATCCAGCGAGGTGTCGTTGACATGACGCGGAATACAGTAGCCCATCACACCGAAAGATTCGCCCTCGGGCAGGTAGCTGTTGATGAGATTCGCCCTTGAAGCGTCATCGGAGTCAATGACGAGGGGGCGGCAGAATGTGATAGTGGCGTCAGTGTCCGGAGCGTCAGGCGCGTCTCCCGAACAGGAGGCGAGCGCGAGTGCTGCCGACAGCGCGACGATATGTAAAGCGGTTAACTTCATTGTCTGAGTCTGGTGGATGGAGAGATGTATATATGTGTATGGTCGCTATGCGTTATCTTGGCAGGTCGATATTGAGGTCGTTGATATTTACGGGAGCCGTTGTCCAGTCCTCTACAACCGGAATATCGAAGAAAATGTGAGTGTTAAGCGCAAAGTTATATGAATAGCTCTTGCCGGGCAGCCAGGTGCCGGCGAGAGTTGAGGTTGCGGTCTGCTCGCCCAAAGAGCCTTCGGTAAACTCATAGACTATTTCAATCCTAAGGGCTGTGAAATTCTGAGGAATGGCGAGAATGACTTCATCGCCGAAAATATCCACAGGCTCGTTACCGAGCTGCAACCCTTCAGCACCTATTGTTGCGGTATAGACGGCAGTCCGCTCGCCATGAGTCCAGCCGCCGAGCGATGAGCCGTCGGCGCTGAATGTGGTGCCGTCCCACGAACCGGAGTCGGATATGCCGCTGACTCTAAACGACTTGACCTTCACCTTACGCGCATCGGCGTCCGGCTTGCCGTCGGAGCCGAGGTAACGGTCGTCAGAGCGCCCCCTGAAGGTGACGCGGCTCAGCAGGTGGCGAAACTTCAAATCGACCGCAGGCTGAGTGCTGCCGTCAGCAAAAACCATGCGCCTGTCGGATGCAGACATCAGATCTGTGCCTCTTGCCGTGAAACCATTGACAGCTATATGTGAATCAGCACCGCTGCCGGTGGTATATACAACTGTAGCTCCCTGAGGCAGCACGGCGGGATATAGAGCACGGAATTCGTATGTAAAGCCGGGCATCCAGTACTCCTCGTTGTCGTATGACCAGCTTCCGGAACTGAATGTCACAGTGCGCGCGTCAAACACCGGGAAAGTGCCGGTGACGTCAGACGGATTATAAAACAATCCCCACACATTGAATGCGCATCCTTCGGTCTCGAAGGTGGATTTGGTTGCGGCAGCGCGGGAATCTGCCGCCGACACTTTAAATGTCAGCGGCATACGGCCATCGTCCGGCTCATCGACAGTGGAGCTTGAACAGGCAGCGAGGGCAGCGACACAAACAGTCGCCGCCGCAGTGCGCCATATTCTTGAAATGGAGTTCAAATCCATTGATTATCAATTATTGTTGAACGACTGGTCAAATGTGAAGTTCGCATTACCTGTCGCGGACACCCAACCGTCATCGCCCGCATTTGCATCAGGCACGATAGAACCGGTAAAACGGATGGGGTCCATACCTGTGGCGCTGCCGGATAGTGTTATTTTGTTATTTATGCTCTGTCCCATGCTCCAGTTAGGCTGCCATGTAGCGGTGATGGTGTTGCCCATAACGCCTTTAAGTTCGCCATTGCTGTCAGGAGCAAGAATATCAAAGTCGAATATGAGGCGGACGTTGGCATACTGGTAAGCGAAAGGTATCATGAAAACAGCTTCTGTTTCAAGATTCGTTCTCGTAGGATTGGATTGGTCGGCAGAATTCGGCGTCTGAATTATGCCATCGGCATTTGTCAGAGTGAGAGATACTGTAGGATTCTCAACGAGTCTGTCCTCAGCAACTGATGTCCATGAACCGGGATAGTTGTCACCGGAGCCGCTGAATGTGCCGTGGTCTCTGAAATTTGATATCCGCACATTGCTGATTTTCACCGTGTAATTCTCACCTGGTATCTGGCTTGCGAAAGTGAATTTCAGACGTGTGAGCACATGCTTGAATTCAAAAGCTACCGGATCGGGAGTCACTCCGGACTGGCTCGGCGGACGCTTCTGATTGAGAGACCGGGCAAAAACAAGGTCATGAGTGCAATGGCTTTGGTTGACTGTAAAATCAACTATATTGAACACGGTGCCGTTAAGGTTGGCGTTGCCGGTGGTGCCGGTGCTTACCGATGTATTCTCGCAGCTATATGCATAAAAGTCGTATGTGCCCTGCGGATTCCAGTAGCGCTCGTTGGCATATGTCCATCCGCCATCGCTCTTATTGACTGCATCGCCATGAAACACCTGTACCGGATGCGACGAAGTGGGCACAGTGTATGTGCCGTACACATAAAAGCGGCTGAAGTTATCATTTGCGAGCGCTCGGGAATTTTTGCTCATGTGTGTGTCGAAACCGATACGTGTAGCTCCACTTTCTTTAACGTCATCGACTATGTCGGAACTTGTACAGCCGACTGCGACAACGCATGCCATAGGCAGCAGATAGTTGAAAAGTTTCATTGTGTTAACCATTATGTAATTACTATATTTTAATCTACTTCAATTGTCGGGAAATCGACATCGGTCCAGTCGCCCCAATCATCTACATCGACTTCAAAGCCTGACTCGACCTGACTCTCTTCGTCAATGATATAGAGCCCGCTCACCGTAATCACTCCTCCTCGGGGCTGGCGCTGCATCTGGCTTGTGACATCATACTCGAATGTCTTGATTTTGCCGTTGGGCAGCATGGTCTCAAGATTGAGGGTAAAGCGAAGCGCCGAGTCAACGACCGCACCGTCGCGCCCATAATGCTCGCCGGGAAATCCGGGCACACCGAAGGTCTTCACTTTCGCTATCACTCCCCAGGCGGTGACTTCGCAGTCGAAAAGCACTGTTGCGGCATCATCAGAAGTAGAGCCGTCGCGCAGATACACTCTCTCTGCCATGCCAGCGAGCGCTCCGCGCGCCAGTTTGACAAACTCTACCCCCTCCTCAAACTCATACCTTATTATATAGGTGTAGACAAGCGGACGCATGGTCACAGGCATAGGAGTGGTTTCATGAATGCCGCTCGGAGGCACCTGCGAGGAATAAGCGCCGTACAGCACATCGGGAGGGCTGACGGTGCGCTCGCCCCGGTGAAGCGGCAGTAGCGTGGCGCGTGAGCGGGTTGTTGTTGTGGCGGTGGCATCTGACAGAGATGCGGCATCGTTGATGACAATATATTCTGTGTCGTTGTTGTAAAAAAGGATGTCATACGGACCCTCGCCGAGGTTTACCTCGCCACCTCTGGCATCAAGGAAGTGGAGAGCCGGCTGGGAGCCGTCGGCGGGATAGACTGTCATGTTCACCGACTCCGGCTCGCCGGGGCGATGTGATTCGTATGTGCCCTCGCATGCCTCGTCATTCCAGTTTGCGGCATGATTCTCTCCATAATCACGTTCCCACTCTTTCTCATAGTCGATAGATACCTGCGAGCGCCGGAAATGGTCATAGCACAGCTCCTGACGGCACGATGTGAGAGCTACCGCGCCGAGAAATATGCAGAATATGTTTTTTACGCTGATTTGCATTGAAAAAGCTCCTTATTTTGATTTGACCGCCCAAGGACGCCACACGAGCGCAAACTTGACTTTCAGCGGTCCGAAATAGCCTGCGGTTTTGGCGCGCTGATACACATGATGACCGTTCATCGGCTCGTAATCCTTATAGCTCAAGCGCATATAACCGACACCCAGCTCGGCGTCAAACGACAGCTTGTCGCTGACCGGAAACATGAAGCCATAGCTCACGCCGGCAAACCATGCGTGGCCTCTGTGACCGGTTCCACCGTTTTCAAGGTCATACCACGTAAAGCCGGGGAAGGCTCCGAGGTAATGCCCGCGGAAAAACGACGGAGAGCGGAACCACCAGCGCACTTCAGGCGACACTGCCGCTACCTGATAGACCTTGTTTTTACCTTTATTTTTCCACCATGCCATCTCATACTCGAGATTCACCGACCATGAAGATGCGAATGAATATTCCACTTCAAGCGACGGGGCAAGCGCCGCGTCATAGAGAAGGTTGGTCTTGAACGCCCAGCGCTCAAAGCAGGGATTAGCCGCACCGGATTTTGCCGGCACGTTGCTTTTGACCTCATCAGGCATGGAAGGTGAGGATGGTGCGGGAATAGCAGGCGGGAACGAGGACACTGATTTATCTTCGGGTCCGAACTGACGCTTCAAGGCTTCGGGGTCACCGACCACCACCGCTATAGTAGAGCGCATGGAAGTAAACACCTGCTCACGAAGACAGGAGTAAGAAGCACCCTTGTTGAGCCGCTTGAGTCTCGACATACGCTCCGCAGGGTCGCCGTCGATAATCTCAAGAATCCGCCTGCTGTCTCTCATGCCGGGATTTGAAGATAAAATATGCCTCACTTCACCCCATTCCACACCGGGACCACTGATTGTGACCATTTCTACATCAGCAGATGTAGCCTCGGCTATTGACTTGCGGAGAGCTTCGCTACGTGTAATACCTACATTTCGGTTTATATCGTTGAGTCCGTCCGGTGCGGAGAAGTGTGCCACATACACTGCCGTAGGCTCGCCTGCCGCTTTGCGGCGCTCGATTTCCTTTATTATCGCGTCATAGCCCGATTTATTGGACTGACGGCTCATATCCGGCTTGGTCTGACCAATGAGATATATCAGCCGCACGGCATTGGCGGGAAGCATTACGATATCCGCCGCAGGCGACTCCGGCGCCGGATCATGACCACGCAATGCCACATCCTCGTCAGCCTTGCGCGCGGCAGCGACTTCCTCGGGTGTGCCGACAACTACCGTCACCAGCGAGCGCATGAGCGGAAAAATATATGAACGGAGATATTTGTATGTCGCCCCGCCATTCATCTGCCGGAGGCGTTTCATTCTCATATCCGGGTCGCCGTCGATAGCGGCTATTATCTCATCGCGGCTGTCGACACCCGGGGTAGAAGATACAATCCTGCGCATAAGCGCCCAGCCATCCTTGCCGTCTGTAACCTCTATGAGCGAGGGAGCCACTTCAGCCTCGGCTGCAAGCGCGCCGCGCAGCCCGGAGGCGCGCGAAATACCCACATTCCGGTTGACAGCGTTAAGACCGTCCGGCGCGGAGTAGTATGTTATGCTTACCGCAAGTTCTTCGCCGGAAGCCTTGCGCCGTGTCAGCTCGCTGACGATGCGGCTATATGAATTGCGGTTGATATCGCGGGTCATATCCGGTTTGGTCTGCCCTATCTTATAGCTGAGACCGATTGCGTGCGGTGCAACAGCCTCCGCGATTACCGGCAGACACAGCGCTAAAGCGCATAATATGTAGTGAAGCTTTCTCATCTTCAATCTGATAGATTGGCGTGTGTTTTCTCCGTATCGACCGATTGGTTAGCGTAAAAAAACAGGCAACAAATATACCACTTTTTTCATAATTATGAGCGATTGTTAACCAAACAACTACAAAAAAACATCAATCTCTCAGCCCGCTATGACAAAAAAAGCGCTCCGCAATGCAGATCCTTGAATCTGCATTGCGGAGCGAATATAGCTATAGGTTATGTCAGCGCTGCGGCAACCGAGCTGCTGACAGACACATCAGTCTATGCCGAGGTCTTTCTTGATAACCTCGATTTTGGCATCGGCGGCTGCGGTTGCAGATTCATAATCTGCCGCCTCAGTCATCTTGCCGCGCACCTCGACATAGAACTTGATTTTGGGCTCTGTGCCTGAGGGACGCACGGATATCTTGGTGCCGTCCTCGGTGAAATACTGTATCACATTCGAGGTTACAGGCATATCCATCTTGACTGTATTGCCCGAAACCGCATCGGTAGCGGAGAGTGTCTCGTAGTCCTTGATTGTGATAACCGGGCTGCCACCGATAGATTTGGGAGGATTTGCACGGAAATTCTTCATTATTTCCTGAATCTCCTCTGCGCCTTTTTTGCCCTGACGCACCAGCGAGATACCGGCTTCGCGTGAGAAACCGTACTTGATATATATATCCTGAAGCATCTGCATGAAGTTCATGCCGCGCTCCTTTGCCCAGGCTGCGGCCTCGGCGAGAAGCGAAACTGCGGAGACAGCGTCTTTGTCGCGCGCGAAATCTTCGGCAAGAAATCCGTAGCTTTCCTCGCCGCCGCCGAGATAGCGGGCGGTGTTTTCGTGGTCGCGTATCACTGCGGCAATCCATTTGAAGCCGGTGTAGCAGTCAAACATCCGGATATTGTTTTTGTCCGCGATGCTCTTGATTGTTTCGGTGGTTACGATTGTCTTGACAATGTATTCATTACCGGTGAGCTTGCCGAGCTCGGCATTACGGGTCATGATGTAGTTGAGAAGAATCATCACAATCTGGTTGCCGTTTAGCAGCACATATTCGCCGGCAGCGTTGCGGGTTACTGCGCCGACACGGTCGGCATCGGGGTCAGAAGCCATCACAAGGTCGGCGCCTACCTCTTTGGCCTTGGCGATAGCCATTGCCATTGCGGAGGGCACTTCGGGATTAGGCGAGGCAACTGTGGGGAAGTTGCCGTCGGTGATATCCTGCTCCGGCACATGGATGATATTTGTAAAGCCGTAATTGGCAAGAGACTCCGGTATGAGATTCACTCCGGTACCATGAATCGGGGTGTAGACAATCTTCATGTCGTGGTTTGCCTTGACAGCGTCAGGGCTGAGCTGGAGACCCTTGATTGCGGCGAGGAATGCATCGTCGACTTCCTTGCCGATGATTGTTATGTTGGACTTGTCGCCCTTGAATTTGATTTCGTCAACTCCTTTGATTCGGCCTACATGGTCAATGATATTGGTGTCGTGCGGAGCGATAATCTGAGCGCCGTCTTCCCAATAAGCCTTGTAGCCGTTATATTCCTTGGGGTTGTGGCTTGCAGTGATATTAACACCGCTCTGACAGCCGAGGTGACGGATAGCGAACGAGAGCTCCGGAGTGGGACGGAAGCTGTCGAAGAGGTACACCTTGATGCCGTTTGCTGAGAATATGTCGGCAACAATCTCGGCAAAAAGCCGGCTGTTGTTGCGCACGTCATGACCTACGGCTACCGAAATCTGCGGCAGATCTGCAAATGCCTCCTTGAGATAATTTGCGAGACCCTGTGTGGCAGCGCCTACAGTATAGATATTCATGCGGTTAGAGCCCACGCCCATAATGCCGCGCAGACCGCCGGTGCCGAATTCAAGGTCCTTATAGAATGCTTCGATTAATTCTGTGTTGTCTTCCGCCTCAAGCATACGCTTCACTTCCGCGCGGGTGTTGTCGTCATAGCCTTCAGAGAGCCATACCTGAGCTTTGGCTTTCACTGCGTCAAGCAGTTCCTTGTTATTTTCCATATAGGGTTAAAGTTTTAAGATGATGTCAGATTTGTGGTATGTCACAAATTTACAGCAATTTCATGAAACGGCAAGCATTGCCACCCCTAAAAAACAAAAAAAAGAATCTCCGGCTCGGAGATGAGCCGGAGATTCCGAAGTTGTCACTTATATAATTCTTACGAGATTTCTCTCTTAGGGCTGGGTGAAGATTACGATGCGGTTCCAGTCATTTGTGTCGTAAGGCTGAACATCGCTGCCGTTAGCCTGGATGGTGAGTCTTGATGAGTCGATACCGTAGTTTACAAGGGCGTCAACTACTGACTGGCCGCGGCGCTGTGAGAGCTCCATGTTGTATGCTGCAGAACCGGTGTCTTCGTCAGCATAGCCCTGCACGATTACGTTTGCATTGGGGTTAGCCTTCATCCATTCAGCCACATTGTAGACATTGACCATTTCCTCGTCAGAGATTGCCGCGCTGTTGATTTTGAATCGTACGGTTGCGAGCATGGGAGTCTGAACAACCACTTCCTGGGCAACTACTTCGGGGCACGGGAGCTGAGCTTCTGCGGCAGCAAGAGCGGCAGCCGTTGTGGCGAGTTCGCCGCGAAGGTCATTGACCTGATTGTTGAGAGAGTTGATGTATCCGAGGTATTCGCAGGGATTGTATGATTTGAATTCACGTCCGCCGATATTGAAGAGGAAGCCGCCGTATGCGCTAACATTAGCCTCGATGGGGTCGCCGGAAGCGACATTGTTGAAGTTATCGCCGTAGAAGTTCACACGACCTTCCGCAAAGAAATCAACATACTTGCAGAGACGGAAGCGGAGCTGAATACCTGCTGACACGGGAAGAGCCCATTCTTTAGTCTTGCGGTGACCGTCGCCGTCAGGAATGCTTGCGGTGGCGGGATCAAAGCCCCAGGTATATGTGCCGCCCACACCGACAAACGGAATGATACTGAACACGCGGTCGGATTTCACACCACCGATAGAGTTGAACATATCCCACATAAGGTCGGCGTTCGCGTTAGCCATATTGATGTGGTCTTTAGTCACCCAGTCAAGGTGGAGCTTGCCGTAGTATCCGGTGATACGGAATCCCAGATAGGGGCTGAACCAGCGACCGAAGCCGACATTGTACATCGCTGTGATGTGGCGTTTGCTGTCACCCTTGTTCAGGTAGTGGTCAACGTATGGCACCTGCATTCCGGCGCCCAACTGGATAAACCAGTTATCTTTCCATGATGAACTGTAAACGGGTTTGCAGTTGACTGGAACTTCGGTGACAACCGTTTCCTCCACAACTACAGCTTCCTGAGCCTCTGCATAGTTGGCTGAGAGCAGCATTCCGCCGCATCCCACAATCGCTAAAAGAAGGTTCTTTTTCATTTCTCTCGTAAATTTTAATGAAACTTATTGTTAATGTTTTCTTTTTTGTCGTGCCACGGGGGATAACCTTGATAACCGTGCCGTGGGCGGCATTTTGATTTTATAACATTATCTCATTTTTTTTGTTCGGCAGTGTTCTGCACTTTTTTTCGTTTTTGCCGTTTTTTTCAGACTGATTGGAGTTTTCTCACTACCTTTGCACCTTAATAATAGAAGACAACCAGCAAGTGATGCAAAAAAAACATATAGCCGTTATAGGCAGCACCGGATCGATAGGCACCCAGACCCTTGATATTGTTGCCCAGCGACCCGAAAAATTCGCTATCAGCGTGCTCGCCGCAGGAAGCAATGTCGAGCTCCTAATCAAGCAATCGCTCACGCATCGCCCCGCTCTCGCCATCATTGCCGACGAATCGAAATACAAAATCCTCAAAGAGGCTCTCGAACCGGCAGGCATAGCCACCGCTGCCGGAGCCGGAGCGCTCGCTGACGCGATGGAACGGGAGGATTTTTCGACCGTTGTAACTGCAACCGTCGGCTACAGCGGTCTTGAGCCCACCATACGCGCCATACGCGCCGGCAAGGACATCGCTCTCGCCAACAAGGAGACCCTTGTGGTTGCAGGCGAGCTGATTACACGCCTGCTCAGCACCTCCCCCTCCTCCATTCTCCCTGTCGATTCGGAGCATTCAGCCATCTACCAGTGTCTGGTAGGCGAGGACCCCGCTACAGTCGACCGCCTCATCATCACTGCCTCCGGCGGTCCTTTCCGCACTCATTCCGCCGAGCGGCTTGCCAGAGTGACAGTTGCCGACGCACTAAAGCATCCCAACTGGAATATGGGCAACAAAATCACCATCGACTCGGCAACGATGCTCAACAAAGCCTTTGAAATCATCGAGGCCCGATGGCTCTTCGGCATCCCTGCCCAAAGAATCGAGGCTGTTGTGCATCCGCAGAGCATAATCCACTCTATGGTACAATTCTGTGACGGAGCGGTAAAGGCACAGCTCGGACTCCCAGACATGCATCTGCCCATCCGCTATGCTCTCGGCGACGGAATGCGCATTGACGCACCCGAACGCCGGCTCACCATTGCCGACTATTCGTCGCTGACGTTTGAAAAACCGGACACCGAGCGCTTCCCCTGCCTCGGACTGGCATACCGCGCGCTTGACGAAGGCGGCACCACAGCCTGCACCGTCAATGCCGCAAACGAAATAGCTGTTGCGGCATTTCTCCGGGGAGAAATCAGCTTTCTGGACATTTACCGCGTAATCGAAGCCACTCTCGGCACCACCGGCTTTATTGCCAAACCCGGCTACGAGGATTATGTGGCCGTCAATACCGAAGCGCGCTCAAAAGCGCAAGAAACCATCAAAAAAATCATTATCTGACAATGGAGACATTTCTCATAAAAGCCGCACAGCTCATTGTAGCCTTGGGCATGCTCGTGATTATTCATGAATTCGGCCACTACATTATAGCGCGCGCGTTCGGCATCAAAGTCGAGAAGTTTTACCTGTTTTTCAACCCCTGGTTTTCGCTTGTCAAATGGAAACCGAAGAAAAAAACGGTGAAATATGACAAACACGGCAATGAAAAAGCCTCGTGGCGTGACACCGAATACGGCATCGGCTGGGTGCCGCTCGGAGGCTATGTCAAAATCGCCGGCATGATTGACGAGAGTATGGACAAGGAGCAGATGGCACTGCCCGCGCAGCCGTGGGAGTTCCGCTCCAAGCCTGCATATCAGCGCCTGCTCGTGATGCTCGGAGGCGTGATTTTCAACTTCATACTCGCCATAATCATCTACGCCGGCATCGCATGGCACTGGGGCAACAAATACATTCCACTCGACACCGCTTACGAGGGCATGGATTTTGTGCCCGCGGCACAAGCAATCGGATTTCGCAACGGCGACATACCTCTAAGCGCCGACGGCGAGAAGATTGACGCCTCAAAAAGCGACTTCATGTACCGCATGGCATCGGCAAAGGAAGTAACAGTGCTCCGCAACCACACCGACACCGTAAGCATAGCCATTCCCTCCGACTTTGTGCTCAAGCTCAACGACAGCGAAGGGTTTATGGCACTGCGCATACCTGTGTTCATCGCGCGCCTGCAGCCCGGCGAGGCGGCACAGAAGGCAGGACTCGCCGAGAATGACAGGATTATTGCTGTCGGCAACACCCCCACTCCATCATACCGCGAGCTCACCGAGGCCCTTCTTGACCATGCCGGAAAGGAGTGCGACATCACTGTGGAGAGAGACGGCCGGAGAGAGGTATTCCGCGCAACTCCGTCCGAAGGGGGCAAGCTCGGATTCCAGCTCAAGAGCCCCGAAGAGGTATACCCCACAATAAGTGTGAAATACGGCATATTCGAATCAATACCGCAAGGATGGACTATCGGCACCACCACCCTCGCCAACTACGTGAGCTCGATGAAATATGTTTTCACCTCGGAGGGCGCGCAGAGCCTTGGCGGCTTCGGAGCAATAGGCAACCTCTTCCCCGAGAAGTGGAACTGGTATAGCTTCTGGCAGATAGCAGCATTTCTGTCTGTAGCGCTCGCCTTCATGAACATCATTCCCATTCCGGCGCTTGACGGCGGCCATGTGATGTTCCTGCTCTATGAGGTGATAAGCCGGCGCAAACCGAGCGAAAAGGTGATGGAATACGCCCAGTATGCAGGCATGGCATTCCTGCTTCTGCTGCTTGTGTATGCCAACGGCAACGATCTTTTCAGGGCATTCATAAAATGAACAATATGAATTATAAGACTATAAGACTGCGCCGCGGCAAGGAAGAGTCGCTGAAGCGCTTCCATCCCTGGGTGTTTTCCGGAGCCATAGAAACTATGGAGGACGGCATTGAGGAAGGCGACATAGTAAGAGTTGTATCCTCAACAGGCGAGCCCCTCGGCACCGGGCATTTTCAGATAGGGAGCATAGCGGTGAGAATGCTTGACGGCAGCGACACCGCCATTGACGAGGATTTTTACCGCTTGCGCCTGGAAAAAGCCTGGAAGTTACGCGAATCGCTTGGTCTTACAGCCGACCCCGAGGCTGCGTTCAGGCTCGTACACGGCGAAGGAGATTTTCTGCCCGGACTGATTGTTGACATCTACGGCTCCACAGCCGTTATGCAGGCACACAGCCCCGGCATGCATTTTGCCCGCAACACCATCGCTTCCGCTCTTACCACCCTTGACGGCGGCAGAGTACGCAACGTGTACTACAAATCAGAGACCACACTCCCTTACAAAGCGAGTCTTGACCCGCAGAACCAGTATATAATCGGAGGTTTTGAAACCGATATAGCCATTGAAAACGGCCTGAAGTTCCGGGTCGACTGGCTCAAAGGGCAAAAAACCGGGTTCTTTGTTGACCAGCGCGACAACCGCTCCCTGCTCGAGCGCTACAGCCGCGGCAAAAAGGTGCTCAATATGTTCTGCTACACCGGCGGATTTTCAGTATATGCGATGCGCGGAGAGGCCGAGAGAGTTGTTTCAGTGGACAGTTCTGAAAAAGCTATCAGCCTCACCGAAGCAAACATAGCGCTCAATTTTCCGGAAGACAAGCGTCACACCGCAGTGGCAGAAGATGCATTCAAATACCTCTCTGCCATGCAGCCTGGCGAATTTGACCTCATTGTCCTTGACCCGCCGGCATTCGCCAAGCACCGCGGAGCCATCAAAAACGCGCTCCGCGGCTATCAGCGCCTCAATGCCAAAGCCATTGAAAAAATAGCTCCCGGCGGGGTACTCTTCACTTTCTCATGCTCTCAGGCCATAAGCCGGGAGCAGTTCAGGCTCGCGGTATTCTCAGCAAGCGCACAGACCGGGCGCAAGGTGCGCATACTTCACCAGCTCACCCAGCCCGCCGACCATCCCGTAAACATCTATCATCCCGAAGGCGAATATCTCAAGGGACTCATATTATATATAGAATAACAATGAAACCATTCTTTATCCGGGCTGCCGCCGCACTGACGATAGCCTGCACTTGTTCAGCTATGGCAACAGAAAAAAAAGAATTTAATTATGTTGTAGACCGCTTTGCCGACATAGAGGTGCTCCGCTACACTGTGCCGGGTTTCGAGAGCCTGCCCCTGCAACAAAAAAAGCTTGTGTACTATCTCACTGAGGCCGCTCTCTACGGCAGAGACATACTCTGGGACCAGAACAACAAGCACAACCTCGCGCTCCGCTCCCTCCTCGAAAATATCTATACCGGATATGCCGGCGACCGTAACAGCGCCGACTTCAAGGCATTCGAGACATATCTCAAGCAAGTGTGGTTTGGCAACGGCATCCATCACCACTATTCGATGGATAAATTCACTCCCGGCTTCAGCCGTGAGTTCATTACCGCCGAAATCGCGAAACTTCCCGCCAATAAAAAGCCTGCCGACACCGAAACGCTCCTCAAGGTGATTTTTGACCCTTCGTATATGGCAAAGAAAGTCAACCAGGCCGAGGGCGCTGACCTTATCGCCACTTCGGCAAGCAACTTCTACGAGGGTGTTAGCCAGGCTGAGGTTGAAGCCTATTATGCAGCCCGCAAGGACACTACAGACACCACTCCCGTGATGCATGGCCTTAACACCCGCATCACCAAGGACGCAGCGGGCAATATCGTCGAGCAGACCTACCATGTGGGCGGCCTATACTCGCCGGCAATCGAAAAAATCGTGGAAATGCTCGGCAAAGCCGCTGAAAACGCGGAAAATGCGAAGCAGCGAGCCGTCATTGACAAGCTCATCGAATTCTATCGCTCCGGCGACCTCAAGCAATTTGACGAATATTCCATTCTGTGGACCGGCGACACCGACTCCCGCGTGGACTTCATAAACGGATTTATCGAGAGCTACGACGACCCCCTCGGCATGACCGGCTCCTGGGAATCTATCGTAAACTTCAAGAATCTCGAAGCCTCGCACCGCACGGAAGTAATCAGCGGCAATGCCCAGTGGTTTGAGTCCAACTCACCTGTCGACCCCCGTTTCCGCAAAGACGAGGTAAAAGGAGTGACAGCAAAGGTTATCACCGCAGCTATTCTTGCCGGCGATTCCTATCCCGCCACACCGATAGGCATCAACCTGCCCAACTCCAACTGGATACGCGCCACTCACGGCTCAAAGAGCGTCACAATCGAAAACATAACCCAGGCTTACGACGAGGCTTCACATGGCAACGGATTCAACGAGGAATTTGTTGACGACGCCGCCATGCGTGACCTCATGGACAAATATCTATTTATCACCGACAATCTCCACACCGACCTCCACGAATGCCTTGGTCACGCTTCCGGAAAGCTTCTGCCCGGAGTGGACCCCGACGCTCTCAAAGCACATGGCTCTACCCTTGAGGAAGCACGCGCCGACCTGTTCGCCCTTTACTATCTCGCCGACCCCAAACTCATAGAGCTCGGCCTCATTGACAACCCCGACGCCTACAAGGCACAATACTACAAATACCTTCTCAACGGCCTTATGACACAGCTCATGCGCATCGAGCCCGGCAAGGATGTTGAAGAAGCCCACATGCGCAACCGCAAGCTCATATCCGAATGGGTGCTTGAAAAAGGAGCTGCCGACAATGTTGTTGCCCTCGAGAAAAAAGATGGCAAAACATACGTCAAAGTCAACGACTACCCCGCTCTGCGCAAACTGTTCGGCGACCTCCTCGGAGAAATACAGCGCATCAAGAGCGAAGGCGACTATGACGCAGGCGCCGCCCTCGTTGAGAAATACGCAGTCAAAGTAGACCCGACCCTCCACCGCGAGGTTCTTGACCGCTATGCCACCCTTTCAATCGCCCCCTACCGCGGATTTGTCAATCCGGTCTACAAGACTGTAACCGACAAAGACGGCAACATCACAGATGTGACGGTTGAATACACAGAAGACTATATTCCGCAGATGCTACGCTACTCGGGCAATTACTCCACCCTATAATATATATAGGTGTATTCCGGAATTGCCAAAATAAACAACAGGGCTGTCATCACGACAGCCCTGTTGTTTTTAACCTTAAATCTAATACCATGAAAAAACACAGTGCAAATATAGTAATTATACACTTACAACGCCGCTACACACAGACAGTTCGGAGGCAATCATATTATTAACATTTTTTAATGCAACGCTCTTATCGCCGTTTTGTAACTTTACAGCGAAAAGAATATTCTTACAACATAACACCCTCATAGCTGATGAGAATTAAAATACTGGTAATCGACGACGAAGAAGCACTGTGCGAGATACTTAAATTCAATCTTGAGAAAGAAGGATACGAAGTCGATTGCTGTTATAGCGCCGAAGAAGCGCTTGAACTGGATCTGTCCGGCTATTCACTCATGATTGTCGACATTATGATGGAGCGCCTGAGCGGATTTGACTTTGCAAAAAGAGTGCACAACAATGCTGCCACCGAATATATCCCCATACTATTCTGCTCCGCCCTTAACGGCGAGGACGACATTGTCATGGGGCTGAACATCGGTGCTGACGATTATATAACCAAACCTTTTGTGATAAGCGAAGTGCTCGCCCGCGTGCGTGCCGTGCTCCGTCGCAACAAAGCTCCCCGTCAGTGGTCACTAAATCCCGGCAACGGTATTTACGAACCGGACATAACCTTCGAGAATCTGCGTATAGACCAGAACGAGAAGCTGTGCTACCTCAACGACACGGATGTCAATCTCACCAAAACCGAATTTGACATACTGCTGTTTCTCCTCAACCACCGCAACCGCATCTACTCACGCGAAGAGATTATCCGTCAGGTGTGGAACAGCGAGGTGGTTGTCACCAACCGCACCATCGACACCAACATAGCTCGCCTGCGCAAAAAGATAGGACCTTACGGCAACAATATCATCACACGCCTCGGATTCGGTTATGGTTTCAAAGAGACGGTCTAGCTACAGATGGCACCTCTTTTTCCCGATGCTGGGAATCATATGGGGCATCATGCTGATTCTCATAGTATATCAGTACTATGCCTTCAAGGATGCCAACGACAACATCAAGCGCATACAGCTCGAATTTATCGGCAAGCGCCTGATTGACGCCTATGACCATGATACCGACATGAGGCAATTCATGAACTTCGTGTCATCGTATCTTGAAGACAACTACAACGACGGCACCGTAATGGTGTATAACAACGAAGAGGATAAGATCGAGTACAGTATCGGCATCACACTCATTCAGGACGGCTCAGATCTCATCAGCAAGATAGACACCGACGAGGTCATAAAATACAAGTCGGGCAACGGCAGCATAAACGAAGCCTGGTATTTCAAGAAATATTCAAGCGACGACGGCAAAATATCCGTCATAGCCGCTGTGCCCGGCACCGACTCCCTCTGGAGCGCGCTTGAGGCTAACAAGAACCTGTGGTACATAATAATCGCCATAGCCCTCGCCGCCACATACTTCTGCTATCTTTCAACCCGCTACCTGACGCGAAATGTCACACTTCTGAAAAAATTTGCCGAGAGCGCCACCGAAAGCGACTTCAATTATGACGAAAGCCGCTTTCCACACGACGAACTCGGTGATATCTCGCGACAACTTGTGAAGCTGTATCGTGAAAAGGTCGACGCGGTGTCACAAACCGAAAAAGAGCACCGGATAGCTCTTCATGCCGTGGAAGAAAAAGCGAGAATCAAGAAGCAGCTCACAAACAACATTAACCATGAGCTCAAGACACCCATCGGTGTCATCAAGGGCTATATCGACACTCTGCTATCAACTCCCGACATTGACGATGCCACACGCACCCGTTTTCTCACCCGCGCACAGGAAAACACGGAGCGACTTTGCAGCCTTCTCAACGACGTCAACACCATGACTCGCCTTGAGGACGGTACAAGCAACATCCCTGTGGCTGATATCGACTTCCACGACCTCGTGTTTACCATTGAGAGCGACACCCGGATTTCCGGCATCACCGCGAACATGAAATTTTATTTCGATTTGCCTCTCGACTGCAAGGTCAAAGGAAACACAAGCCTGCTCACCGGATTAGTGTCCAATCTTGTAAGAAATGCCGCCCAACACTCTCGCGGCACAGAAATGCACCTCAACATGGTGATTGAATCTGACAAGTATTATACTTTCAGCTTCTACGACAACGGCACAGGAGTAGCCGACGAGCATCTGCCCCACCTGTTTGAACGCTTTTACCGCATCGACACCGGGCGCTCGCGAAAGGTTGGAGGCACAGGCCTGGGCCTGCCTATCGTAAAGAACACTATCGAGGCTCTCGGCGGAAGCGTGTCGGTGCACAACCGCGCAGAAGGAGGCCTGGAATTCCTGTTTACGCTTGAAAAATGGATGCCAAATAGCAAATAATTGTTAAATAGCCAACCTCTTTTCGCGCTGTTACACAATTGTATCTTCATTGTAACACGGATGTAATATAGCGTATTTATTTTTGCACCAGAAAATAACACCAAAGCTCTCGCTTAGGTAATAAGATATAGAAATCTATACCTCCAATCAGAAAAAACAGCATTATTGCATAATAGTAATTAAGAGTATACTACAAAAACCTTGCGCGCGGAATGTCGACCGACATCACCGCGCGATTTTTTTGAACAACTCACGCCCATGACCCGACCGCCACGCCCAATAGAACTCCTCGCACCGGCAAGAAATGCCGAAATAGCCATTGAAGCGATAAAGCACGGCGCAGACGCCGTGTATATAGGACCGCCTCACAACGGAGCCCGCGCAGCAGCCGCCAACTCGATAGAAGAGCTTGCGGCAGTGGCCGATTTCGCACATAAATACAATGCCAGAGTTTACGCCACTGTCAACACAATCATTTACAACGACGAACTAAGGCGTGTGGAGAGGATGATACGCGACCTGTACAGAGCAGGCATAGATGCGGTTATTGTGCAGGACATGGCAGTGCTCCGCATGGACATTCCTCCCATAGCCCTCCATGCAAGCACCCAGTGCGACATCCGCACCCCTGAAAAAGCCCGATTTCTTGAAGCAGCCGGATTCAGCCAGATTGTGCCGGCGAGAGAACTCACCCTTGACGAAACAGAGCGGATTTGCAAGGCTGTATCAGTGCCGGTAGAGGTATTTGTACACGGAGCATTATGCGTGAGCTACAGCGGAGACTGCTACGCAAGCCTCGCCGCCACCGGCCGGAGCGCCAACCGCGGAGAATGCGCCCAACTTTGCAGAATGCCATACACGCTGACCGACAAGCACGGCAACATCCTTCTTGAAAACCGACACCTGCTTTCGCTAAGAGACCTCAACCGCTCCGGCGCGCTCGCCGATTTACTTGCAGCAGGAGTATCCTCATTTAAAATCGAGGGCAGACTGAAGGACGCGGCATACGTCAAAAACGTCGTTGCCGCATACCGCATGGCGCTCGACAGCATCATAGATTCCAATCCCGAACTATACACCCGGTCCTCATCAGGACGCTGCGACTACTCTTTCACGCCCGACCTCAACAAGAGCTTTAACCGAGGATACACTTCCTACTTCACTAAATCCGAAGCTCCATCAACCCCCATG
Source organism: Paramuribaculum sp. (assembly GCA_029052015.1). Taxonomy (GTDB): domain Bacteria; phylum Bacteroidota; class Bacteroidia; order Bacteroidales; family Muribaculaceae; genus Paramuribaculum. Next base: position 31,301 of record JAIDJW010000143.1, read on the forward strand.
GCGTCATTTGCATCCCCTAAATGGATTGGAGAGAAAATCGGCACCGTAAAGGCTTGCCGACATAACTATATAGAGCTTGATACCAGAAAAAAACTAACAAACGGCGATGGGATGGGCTACTTTGACACAAATGACCGTTTCATCGGTTTTCGCGTAAACAGAGCGGAAGGCACAAGAGTTTTTCCCGCCACCAAAACCACAATCCCCGCCGGCACTCCCATATACCGCAACAGCGACAAAGCGTGGACCGATATGATCGGAGGGCAAACAGCCATCCGGCTAATAGACATAGCCATGACTTTACGCGCCACGCCATCCGGCATCGCGCTGGACATACAAGACACCGACGGATGCAAGGCGACTGTTTCGGTGGACGGAGATTTCCAGACAGCCCGCACGACGCAACACGAGCGACGCAAGGAAACCCTTGAAAAAACGGGCTACACCTGCTTTAAGGTATCCGCTATTGACGACACTGCCGGCAACATCTTCATCCCGGCATCGGTTCTCACCGGACTGCGCAGAGACTCCATTGCCGCACTTGAGCGCTCGCGGGCGCTCCACCACCGCTATACCTACCGCAACAAAGCACCTGAAGCACCTGAATTGCCAACAGGTACAACATTGACTTACCGCGACAATGTTGCCAACACGCTTGCTATAGACTTTTACACTGAAGCCGGCGCCACAGCGTCAGAGCCGGCACTCGAATGCAATCCTCAATCAATAAGCGACGGCACAATAGTGATGAACACCCGCTACTGCCTGCGGCGAGAGTGCGGCAAATGCCTCCGCACCGCTGAAGGGCGACAATGGCAGGGGCCGCTTTCCATCAGTAATGACAACTATGCGTTCCGACTTGAATTCGACTGCAAACAATGCCGAATGCTTGTAAAAACAAGCTTTCCCCGCCGTTAACATATATTATTGAACGAGCACCTAAAATCCTTGCAGAAAAGAGGAATATTCTTTACTTTTGCGGAATACAAAAACTAAATTCATTCCAAATGAAAAAGGACAGGATTCTTGTAACCGGAGGCACCGGATACATAGGCTCACATACCACTGTCGAGCTTCAGAACGCCGGCTATCCGGTAGTAATCATCGATAATCTTTCAAACTCCAACATCGAGGTTCTCGACGGCATTGAAAAAATCACCGGCATTCGCCCTGACTTCGTAGAGGGTGACTGCACCAATATCAACGACCTCAAAGAGCTCTTTGCCAAATATCCCGACATCCGCGGCATCATCAACTTCGCCGCAAGCAAGGCTGTCGGCGAATCTGTTGAGAAACCCATCCTGTACTACCGCAATAACCTCGGCACCCTGCTAAACCTTCTTGACCTCATGGGTCCCAACGGTGTGAAGGGCATTGTATTCTCATCATCATGCACCGTGTACGGCGAGCCCGATGTAAATCCCGTTACCGAACAGTCGCCTATCAAGAAGGCAACCTCGCCTTACGGCAACACCAAACAGATTTCAGAAGAAATCATCACCGATGTCATCAACGCAGGAGCGCCCTTCAAGAGCGTAATACTCCGCTACTTCAACCCGGTGGGAGCACATCCCTCCGCAGAAATAGGCGAACTCCCCAACGGAGTGCCCCAGAACCTCATTCCCTACATCACCCAGACAGCTATCGGCATCCGCAAGGAGCTGAGCGTGTTTGGCAATGATTATCCCACTCCCGACGGCTCTTGCATCCGCGACTTCATCAATGTTGTCGACCTCGCAAAGGCTCACGTCAAGGCTATGGACCGCATGCTTGAGAATCCGGAGGCGGCTCCTATTGAAATCTACAACCTCGGCACCGGCAACGGAGTAAGCGTGCTTGAGCTTATCAACACCTTCGAGAGCGCCACTGGAGTGAAAGTGCCCTACAAGATTGTAGGCCGTCGCACCGGCGATATAGAAAAAGTGTGGGGCAACCCCTCTCTTGCCAACGAAGTGCTCGGATGGAAAGCAGACACTCCCCTTGCCGACACTATGCGCTCGGCATGGGCATGGCAGTGCAAGCTCCGCGAGCGCGGCATCATGTAACACACACTGATGCGCACTCTCGCCACCAAAATATTTATGCTCGTGGCGGCAATGCTTTTCGCATTGCCGCCATGCGCTTTTGCCGCGCAGCCGCTTGACAGCACTACGGTTGTGAGCGTGCTCGTCTGCGATCCCGGACGCGACATATATGAGCTTGAGGGTCACGCGGCGCTGAGAATAAGAAATTCCGCAACCGATTATGCGGTAAACTGGGGTCTTTTTGACTTCGAGGCACCGAATTTCGTGTATCGCTTTGTAAAAGGCGAAACCGATTATATGGCTGGAGCCATCCCCACCCCGATGTTTGTTGACTATTATCGTGCGCAGGGACGAAAAGTGACCGAGCTCGTCCTTGACCTCACACCGGAGGAATGCGCGAGAATCGTCGATGCCGTAAATATCAACCTTCAGCCGCAAAACCGCACTTCCCGCTACAACTACGTCAAGGACAACTGCTCGACGCGCCCGCTCGCCATCATCGAAAAATCTCTTGCCGACACCCTTACTCTCGCACCGGCGCCTGCCACACTTACCGGACAACCGGCTACATTCCGCAACACCATGCGCCGGCATCACGCCAACTATCCCTGGTATCAGTTCGGCATAGACCTCGCTCTCGGCAGCGGCATCGACTATCCGCTTAATCCGCGCGAGGCTGCTTTCGCACCTACCGCCCTGCTTACGATGCTTGAAGGAGCGACTGCCGGCAACCGCCGCCTCGTGAGCGACATCAACGTCATGACACCCGGAGAGTCTGTGATTGCACCACCCACCCCCTGGTATCTGACGCCGCTGTGCGTATTCTGCGTGCTCTTTGCGCTATGCACCCTCATCACCCTTGCCGACCTTTCGCGCCGCAAGGTGACGCGCTGGTTTGACGCGGTGCTGTTCAGCGCATTCGGCATCACCGGATGCATACTCGCATTTCTGGTATTCGTGTCAAGCCACGAAGCAACAAGCCCCAACTGGCTGCTGCTGTGGCTCAATCCGTTATGTCTTCTTGTGCCGGTATGTATATGGTTTCGCAGAGCCTCCGGTTTCCTTATCTGCTATCAATTTGTTAACTTTGCAGCAGTAATTGCGGCAATAATATTGATGCCGATAATGAACCAAAGCTTCAATTGGGCATTTATACCGTTGGCGGCTTGCGACATCATGCGCTCGCTAAGTTATATCCACATCACACGATGCGAAAGAAAAAGGAAAAATCTCTATCGAATAAGATACTCGGGGTCATTCTCATCTCGCTGATAGGAATGGCTGCTGAGGCGCAGACAGCGCCCAAGCGCCCCAAGCTGGTTGTCGGCATAATGGTCGAAGGACTCAATGCCGACTATCTTTCGCTTCTCAACGACTATTTCAGCCCCGGAGGCTTCAAGCGGCTCATGCGCGACGGAGCCACTATCACGGATGTGGACTACGGCACTCCCCTTGACGCCGCAGCCGCCACAGCCATGGTGTTTACCGGAGCGACACCGCCTGTAAACGGCGTGCCATCGGCAAGAATCTATAATCCTGACACAAAACGCACGTCAACCACTCTGCTCGATCCGAGCAAAATCGGCAATTTTACCGACGAAACCTATTCGCCGGCTCAATTGCTCGTATCCACCATCAGCGACGAGGTACGACTCGACGCGGCAGGCACAGGCTGGGTCTACAGCATCGCGCCCGATCCGACCGTAGCCATCATCATGGCAGGTCATGCCGGCAACAGCGCCTTCTGGATAGATGACAAAAACGAACGCTGGGCCACCACCACCTATTACAAGGATGTGCCCTCCACCATAACATCGCGCAACTACCGCACTCCTCTCGCCACAAGTCTTGACACGATGTCATGGGCGCCCCTGCTACAGCCGTCACTGTATCCCGACATACCGGAATACAAGGCGCAATACCCTTATCGCTACACTTTTTCGCGCCGGGATGTCGACCGCATGAAGCGCTTCAAGGCATCGCCCAAAGTCAACACGGAGGTGACGTCTCTCGCAAAAGACTACCTGACATCCATGCAATTTGGCGTGCGCGGCCCGGTGGACATGCTCAATATTGCATACACAGTCGCACCTTACACATACGGACACGACGCCGACAACCGTCTTGAGATTCAGGACGCATACATACGTCTTGACCGCGAACTGGCATCGCTGTTTGACGCTATTGACCGAAAAGCCGGAGCCGGCAACTCGCTTGTTTTTCTCATCGGACACCCCGCCGCGAGCACCTCGCGCCGCGATGACGAGAAATGGGGTGTGCCTTCTGGAGTATTCTCCACCCGCAAGGCAATATCCCTGCTCAACACCTACCTCATGGCTCTTCACGGCGCCGGCGAATGGGTCAGCGGCTACTACGACCGCAATTTCTACCTCAACAGCCGCACCATCAAGGACAATAAACTCGATGCGGCCACCGTGCGCGCCGAAGCCGCCGAATTTCTCGCCCGCATGAGCGGAGTGAGCCGCGTGTTCACTATCGACGATATAATAGCGTCGCGCGCCGGCGACAAGGCTGCCGCACTTAAGCGCAACACATCCGTGCGCCACTCCGGCGATATAATTGTAAGCATCACCCCCGGTTGGGAAATCGAGGATGACTTCAACCTCAAAGGCCCCGAAACGACCTCCAAAGTGTATCGCGACAACTTTGTAGCGTCACCGGCATTCCTTATGGGCACCGGGGTTCCTGCAATCAAAATCGACACTCCGGTCGATGCACGCACTATCGCCCCGACCGTCAGCCGACTGCTGCGCATACGCTCGCCCAACGCGGCATCGCTGCCTGCCATCAGATTCTGACCCCACTTTTAGGGCACGGTAGGCGTTATTTTTCAGCTATTTAAACTATCTTTGCACTCGGTTTCGGCACCTTTAGTCCGCCGAAAGCGCGTCTTATTGTAAAACATATTAAATATCAATATATTAAATGTCATTCACATCATTTCTAAGCAAGATATTCGGCAACAAGTCACAGCGCGACCTCAAGGAGATACGCCCCATTGTCGATTCAATCATAGCTCTCGGCCCTGAAATGCAGGAGCTGTCAAACGATGATCTCCGCAACAGAATCACCGCTGTCAGAGCCGACATCAAATCTGCAATCGCAGACGACGAGCAGGCCATCAGAAACAAAAAAGAGGAAATAGAAACTCTGCCGTTTGACAAGCGTCAGCCGCTATGGGACGAAATCGACCGCCACGAAAAGAATATTATCGACACTCTCGAAACCAAACTCAACGAGCATCTGCCGGTTGTTTTCGCAGCTCTGCGTGAAACCGCCGCACGATTTGCCGCTAACGAAACTGTGGAGGTTACTGCCACACAGATGGACCGCGACCTTGCGGCGCAGGGACGCGACTTCGTCAGCATAGAGGGCGACAAAGCGATATACCGCAACCACTGGCTTGCCGGCGGCAATGAAATAAAATGGGATATGGTGCACTATGAGGTGCAGCTCATAGGCGGCGTGGTGCTCCATCAGGGCAAAATAGCCGAGATGGCCACCGGTGAGGGAAAGACCCTCGTAGCTACCCTGCCGGTATTCCTGCGCTCGCTCTCCGGCCGCGGAGTGCATGTGGTGACTGTCAACGACTACCTGTCGAAGCGCGACAGCGAGTGGATGGGTCCGCTGTATATGTTCCACGGCTCGACAGTTGACTGCATCGACAAGCATCAGCCCAACACCCCCGCACGCCGCGCCGCATACAACTGCGACATAACATTCGGCACAAACAACGAATTCGGCTTCGACTACCTCCGCGACAATATGGCGATGGCTCCGGACGACATGGTGCAGCGCAAGCACTACTATGCGATTGTCGACGAGGTTGACTCAGTGCTTATCGACGATGCCCGCACACCTCTCATCATCTCCGGTCCCGTACCCAAAGGCGACGACCAGATGTTCAACGAGTACCGCCCGAATGTCGAGAAAGTTGTCAGCGCCCAGCGCAAGCTCGTCACGCAGCTTCTCAGCGATGCAAAGACCAAGCTGGCGAGCGATGACAAAGAGGTGCGCAAGGAGGGTGCGTTGCTGCTCTTCCGCGCATTCAAGGGACTCCCCAAAAACGGCGCCCTCATCAAATTCCTCTCGCAGGAGGGCATGAAGAATGTACTCCTCGAAACCGAGGCATATTATCTGCAGGACAACTCACGCGAAATGCCCAAGGCCACCGAGCCGCTATATTTCGTAATTGACGAAAAAAACCGCAGCGTGGAGCTTACCGACAAAGGTATCGACCTGCTCACCGGCACCAGCAGCGACCCGCAGTTCTTCGTGCTGCCTGACATAGCCGCCCAGCTGTCCGAAGCAGAGACAATCACCGACTCCGCCGAGCGCAGCACCCGCAAGGACGAGCTCATGCAGAACTATGCAATCAAGGCAGAGCGTGTCCACACAGTCACCCAGCTCCTCAAGGCATACACCCTCTTTGAAAAGGACGTGGAATATGTGATCGACGACAACAAAATCAAGATTGTCGACGAGCAGACAGGACGTATCATGGAGGGTCGCCGATACTCCGACGGCCTCCATCAGGCTATCGAGGCGAAAGAGGGCGTGAAAGTCGAGGCCGCCACGCAGACTTTCGCCACCATCACCCTGCAAAACTACTTCCGTATGTACCACAAGCTCGCCGGCATGACCGGTACCGCCGAAACCGAGGCGGGCGAGCTCTGGGATATCTACAAACTCGATGTGGTGACCATACCCACCAACCGCCCTGTTGCGCGCAAGGATATGGACGACCGCGTCTACAAGACCAAGAAAGAAAAATATGCTGCTGTAATCGACGAGATACAGAGACTTGTCGGCGAGGGACGCCCGGTGCTCGTCGGCACAACCTCCGTCGAAATCTCAGAGCTTCTCAGCCGAATGCTCACAATGCGCCGCATTCCCCACAATGTGCTCAACGCCAAGCTCCACCAGAAAGAGGCAGAGATTGTTGCCCAGGCAGGCAAAGCCGGTACGGTTACAATCGCCACCAACATGGCGGGCCGAGGCACCGACATCAAGCTGCCCGAAGAGGTCAAGCAGGCGGGTGGTCTCGCCATCATCGGCACAGAGCGCCATGAGAGCCGCCGCGTCGACCGTCAGCTCCGCGGACGTTCAGGCCGTCAGGGCGACCCGGGTTCATCGGTATTCTATGTGTCGTTCGAGGACCAGCTGATGCGCCTCTTCGCCACCGACCGCGTGATGAAGATGCTCGACACCCTCGGACTCAAGGAGGGCGAAATGATTGAGAGCGGCATGGTGACACGCGCCATCGAGAACGCCCAGAAGAGAGTAGAGGAAAACAACTTCGGCATACGTAAGCGCCTGCTCGAGTATGACGACGTGATGAACAAGCAGCGCACATACATCTACACCCGCCGCCACCACGCGCTGCTCGGCGAGAGAATCGGCATCGACATAGCCAATATGTTCTACGATGTTATCGAAAACCTCGTAAACACCTACGACTCGGCTTCCGGCTACCATGAACTTTCGATGGAACTGTTCAAGATTCTAACCATCGAAACTCCGTTTACCGAAGAGGAATTCCGCACACTGAGCAAGGAGGAGGCTATCGACCGTATCCACGCCGCCGCTATCGAGGCGTTCGACCGCAAGAGCGCCCGCATAGCCGAGGTTGCGCAGCCTGTTGTGAAGGACTGTGTTGAAAACCGCGGCATGAACACCATGATAATCGTGCCCATGACCGACGGCAAGCGCATATTCAATCTGCCGGTCGACATCATGGCTGCATATAACTCCGAGAGCAAGTCTATTGTCAAGGAGTGGCACAAAGCTATCATGCTCGTCACAATCGACGAACTGTGGAAGGAACACCTGCGCGAGCTCGACCAGCTCAGACAGAGTGTGCAGAACGTATCCTACGAGCAAAAGGATCCTCTGGTAATCTACAAGGTAGAGTCGTTCCATCTCTTCGAGCAGATGCTCAACAACCTCAACACCAAGGTTATCTCCGCTCTCATGCGCGGCGCGATATATGTGCAGCAGCGCCCGGCAGCGGATGTCGACGAACGCCGTCCCGAGCCCGAGGTGCAGCGCCAGATGCCTCAGCGTCAGGCGCCCCCGGCATATCGCGAGAGCCGAAGCGAGCTTCCCGGCGATGCAAACCGCGCGGCAGCGTCAGCCCAGCAGGGCGAGAAGCAGCGCCCTATGCCTGCACAGGCGGCCCCGAAAATCAACAGAAACGACCCCTGTCCCTGCGGAAGCGGCAAAAAGTACAAGAACTGCCACGGAAGAGGACTTTGACAGCTATAGAACTTGTTTAGAAACACAATAACCGTATGGAAAACAACCGCTCAAAACTTATATGGGTGGCTCTCGCACTCGTTGCGCTACTTGTTGCCGCCCTCGTGTTCAGCATATTCCAGGTGACATCGCTAAAGAGTGAAGTCGACTCAACACGTGCCGAGAATGAGCAGCTACAGCTCACTAACGAGCAGCTTCAGCTCTCAAACGAGTTTGAGGCGATAAACTCTCGATTCGCACAGTATGAGGATCAGGCAACCCAGCTTGGAGGCGATACCATACTCGCCAAATACAATGCGGCGAAAAACAAAATCGAGCAACTCCTCGATGAGCTCAACTCAGAAAAAAAGAAGAGCCAGCAGCGCATAACACAGCTGCAGAACGAAATCGCCACTCTGCGCGGACTTCTGCGCCATTACATAGCGCAAGTTGACTCGCTCGGCAAGGAAAATGCCGGACTCCGCGCCGAAAACGCCCAGATTAAGGACGAAAACATGCAGCTTTCGTCAAAAGTAAGGGAGGTGTCGAAAACCAACGAAACTCTCAGCGAGCGCATGACTCTCGCAGAGAAGCTTAACGTTACCGGCGTCACCCTCACTCCGCTGCGCAAAAACGGCAAGAAAGAGAAGAATGTCACCAAAGCCAAGCAGCTTATGGTCACCTTCACTATTCCGCAAAATAACTCCACACCGGTCGGCTCAAAGACCATCTATATGCGCATAACCAGCCCCGAAGGCTCGCTCCTCGGCAATGCCGGAAGCTTCAGCTTTGAAGGAGCATCACTCCCCTGCACCGCCAAAAAGACTATCGAGTATGCCGGCGAGGAGATACCCGGAGTGACACTATACTGGGATGTCAACACAGCACTGACGCCCGGTGACTACACTGTTGAGCTATTTGCCGACAACTACCGGCTGGCATCGCGCCACTTCACTCTGAAAAAATGACCGAACTGCTTCAGGACTTTCTCGGCTCGATAAATTCGCTTGAGGTCACCACTGCATCTACTGCGTTCAAGCTCTTTCTGAGCATGCTGCTCGGTTGCTGCGTGGGAGTGGAGCGCAAGCGCAAGGGGCAGATTGCGGGCATACGCACATTCGCACTCATCGCAATGGGCGCAACCCTCGCCATGCTCCTGTCAATCTATGTGCCGCAGGAATATCTGGGGCTTAAAAACGGGGATCCGGGACGTATCGCCGCCCAGGTTATAACCGGCATCGGCTTCCTCGGCGCCGGAGCCATCATACAGATGAAGGGGTCGGTGCGGGGACTCACCACCGCCGCAAGCATCTGGATGGTGGCCACCATCGGCATGGCTGTCGGCGTGGGCATGTATGTGGTATCGATTCTCGCGACTGCCCTGATTCTTGTGATACTGGTCATAATCGAAGCGATAGAGCGCAAGGTGCACGTCGGTCAGGAAACACGCATAGTGCGCATCCGCGTACACGGCATCGTCGAGGATATAGACTCCTACCGCAGAGTGCTTGATGCATTCAGGATTCATCTTGTCAACGTCTACGCCGAGTATGACTACGAGGCGGAGGTGACACGCCTCAACCTCGTTGTGCTCGTCAAGGATACTACCGATTTCATCGCCCTGTTCTCATCGCTGCGCAAGCTCAATGACACCGAGGGCATATCTCTCGCCAACCAGGTAAGTATATGATACTCGCAGCAGTAGAGGCAGCGAATCTGCCGGTGGAAGGTCTGATAACGGACCTGGCGTTCATCCTAATCCTCGCGGCAATAACCACCGTGCTGTTCAAATGGATGAAGCAGCCGGTGGTGCTCGGCTACATTGTCGCCGGGTTTCTTGCAAGCCCCAACTTCACCTACCTGCCGTCCGTTACCACTCAGGAGAATATCGAATTCTGGGCGCAGATAGGCATAATTGTGCTGCTGTTTTCGCTCGGACTGGAGTTCAGCTTCAAGAAACTTGTCAATGCCGGCGGTTCGGCGGTCGTTACAGCCTTAATAATCGTGACCGGAATGATGTGCGCGGGCTTTGCCATAGGTCATCTGCTCGGCTTCTCCAACATCAACAGCATGTTTCTCGGAGGAATGCTCTCCATGTCCTCCACCACCATCATCATCAAGGCATTCAATGACCTCGGTCTTCAGCACAAGAAGTTTGCTTCTCTGGTTTTCGCGGTGCTGATTGTCGAGGACCTCTTCGCGGTGCTGATGATGGTGATACTCTCGTCCATCGCCATAAACAACAGCCTTGCCGGCGGCGAGATGCTCTACAGCGTCACAAAACTGGTGTTTTTCCTCGTGATGTGGTTTGCCGTAGGAGTGTTTGTGCTCCCCACCCTGCTAAACGCGTCGCGCCGGTTCCTCAATTCCGAAACTCTTCTGATAGTAGGCATGGGACTATGCCTGGGCATGGCGGTGTTTTCCGTCTACTGCGGATTCTCGCTCGCCCTCGGCGCATTCGTCATGGGGTCAATACTTGCAGGCACCAGCTTTGCCGAACGCATAGAGCGCGTTGTCACCCCTGTAAAAGACCTATTTGGCTCGGTATTCTTCATATCAGTGGGCATGATGGTAAATCCGAGTGTGATTTCAGAGTATCTCACTCCTATCCTGATTCTCTCCGCGGTAGTTATCGTGGGGATGATACTTTTCGGCACCTTCGGCATGCTCGTCACCGGGCAGCCGCTCAAAGTTGCCATTGAAGCGGGATTTTCGCTCACCCAGATTGGCGAATTCGCCTTCATCATCGCCACCCTCGGCATGAGCCTGGGAGTGCTCGACCCGACGATATATCCCATAGTCGTGGCAGTGTCGGTGCTCACCACCTTCACCACACCTTATTTTATACGCATGGCCGATCCGGTGTACGCCGGCATTGTGCGCATCCTCCCCAAGCGCCTGCACTTCCTCATCGACCGCTACACCGACAAGGCTTCCTCCGAGAGCGAAACCGGCATGCTGTGGAAGAGCGTCATCCACCGCTATATGTGGCGCGTGATGCTCTATGCGGTGATTCTCATCACCATATCCATTATATCGGTAAAATGGCTACTGCCATGGCTCACCGGCTTCAGCCCATCATGGGGCAGGCTGATATGCTCCACTGTCACCCTACTGGCCATGGCTCCCTTCCTGCTCGCACTCTCCTATCCGGCATCAAAAAAGACAGAGCGCAAGCGCCTTCTTGCGGCAAACGCCCGCTTTGACGTGCCGCTGATAGTAATGACCCTCTTCAGGATGCTGATAGCCCTGGTGTTTGTGATATATATTCTCACACGGATATATTCGGCATGGGTTGGCGCTGTGTTCGGCTTCGCGATATTCGCTCTCCTTATGTTCGGACTGTCGAAAAGGCTAAAAAAGAGGATGCGCCGCATAGAGTCACGCTTTATCGACAATCTCAACGAGCGCGAGCTGCGACGGAGCGGACGCAACAACAATATCGTCAGCAATCTCCACCTCGCCTACATGACCGTGGGCTATGACTGCCCCTTTGTCGGCGAGCGCCTGCAGGACAGCGGACTCCGCACCCGGTTCGGCGTGAATATCGCAACGATACAGCGAGGCAACACCCTCATCCCCGTTCCTGCCGGCGAAACCCGCATCTTTCCCGGCGATGTGCTCGGAGTGATCGGCACCGACGAGCAGATTCAGGCGATGCTGCCCATTGTTGAGAGCGCCGAGGAAGAGCAGAGCACAGCCACCGACGGCGGAGGCTACAAGCTCACCACCGTGCAGCTCAGCGACACTTCGCCCCTTGTCGGCAAAAGCGTTGCGCAGTCGCGCCTCAGCACCGACTACAAGGCACTCCTTGTGAGCATCAACCGCGCCGACGAATTCTTCACCCCCAAAGCCGACACTGTCTTCAACTCCCACGACATCCTCTGGATAGTCGCCACCAAATCCACCCTCGCCGCCCTCCGCTAATCCCACCCGATAATTCATGCAATGATTTGTATTTAAATGAGAAATAGACTACATTTGTGATATTCTTAGTTTCTGAATTTGGAGAGAGCAAATGGCTAACTACTATTGCAAATACTGTGGGGCGAAAGCAAGTTCAATTCTATCGTTGACAAACGGGACGTGTTCCCGGCACCCTAAGGGACGCAATCAGGGGATGCATGAGTTATATGAAGGAGTAGAGGATTCGGAATATATATGTAAGTATTGCGGAACTAAAGCAACATCTATATCGTCTTTGACTAACGGCACATGCAGAAAAAATCCATACGGCAACGGGGAAGGTCATCACGAACCTTTCATCGGCGGAATACGGAAAGAGTATGTATGTAAATATTGTGGTGATAAAGCTACGTCCATTCAGTCCCTCACTAACGGATTATGTCCCCATCATCCAACGGGTAGAGGCAAAGGAAGGCATGCACCGACTATTCTGCCTTGCTCTGACCCCAATCTTATAGATGACCTGTTCAAAAAAATATTCGGTTCTTAAAATAATCCCAAATGGCAACTTCAATATCGGACCTCCCATATATAGATGAGGAATATGATTTAAAAACAGAGTATTATGTCAAGGGGCTGGAAGCATTTATCAGAAATGCGCAGACCCCGATGACTATTGCTCTGCAAGGAGAATGGGGAAGCGGAAAAACGTCATTGATGACCCGTCTTAACCGGGTCTTATGCCATGGTGAGAATTCTGATTTTATCGGAATTACAATCAACACCTGGGAATACTCCATGCTTGCGTCGCCGGAAGAAACCGTCTATAATATCCTCGGTAAGCTGGTAAAAGATGTAAGCAAAAACGACTCCAAAGCCAAAAATGTATTTAACCGTTTTCTTCGTGGTACCGGAAGATTCCTGTATCGAGGTGGTCGCGAACTCCTTAAAGCTGTTCCTGTTGCAGGGACAACACTTGGCTTTGCCATAGAGGCAATAAATGTACCCACAGAAAATCCGTATATCACCAATAAGGAAGAGGAAGCATCCCTATCGGAAGTAAGAGAGGCGTTGGAAACTGCCGTCAACAACCGGATAACCAAAGAGGCACAAAAGAAGGGAATTATAGTTTTTGTTGATGATCTGGATCGTCTGAATCCCCCTGTGGCTGTTGAGATTCTTGAGCTGTTCAAGAATGTATTTACCATTGAAAATTGTATCTTCATATTAGCTATTGACTATGAAGTTGTGGTAAAAGGACTTGAACCTAAATTCGGGAAACTTACAAATCAGAATGAGAGAGAGTTCCGCTCATTCTTCGACAAGATAATACAGGTACCGTTCTCACTCCCTGTAAATAGCTATCGACCTATTAGTTTTGTAGTGACATCATTGAACAAGATAGGGTATATACAAACAAAATTGACAGATGAACAACAAAACCTGTTTGAGGCTGTGGTCAAAGCATCAGTAGGTAACAATCCACGCTCTATAAAACGATTGATAAATACCCTCTCTCTACTTGATTGCATAGCCAAGGAACAAGTGATTAGCAATAATTCTGCCCATAATTATGGAACCGACATAAAATTAACCGGTGACAATCTCATACTGGACAAATTGCTGAATTTCATAGTTGTCGCCATACAGATATGCTATTCTCGGATTTATTCGCTTTTGGTTAAGAAACCGAATTTCACCGAATGGAATCGAGAATTTGCATCCCGCGAAGGGATAGATGCGGCCATTGACGATGAGGATGCTGACTGGAAAGATATTCTTGAAGCGGCATGCACCGCCGACAAATATCTTAATCTGCGCCATCTTGATATCTTGAAGTTGTTTTCGATGATTATAGATATCGTCAGTCAGAGCGGTGGCAATATCAATGAAAATATCAATGCAAGACTAAAGGATATTCTTGACAAAGCAGCCGTGACAGGAGTGAGCGCCAATGTAAAAGTGGCAGATTTTGACAAAAAGGCGTTCATTCAGAAACTTTATGATAATGTTGGCAGACGCATTCGGCAGCTTCGCCCTGACATAGAAGACATTAAAGTCAAGAACAATACCGGCAACGGCGGATTTAAATTCAGGGATGAGAATAACCGTGGATATGACATCCGATTCATTCCATCGTATGAACCGGATAATACTGTGACTCTGACAATAGAAATGAGCACGAAAATAACACGCTCGGAGGATATGCTCAATAAGGCGTTGGATGACCTGCTGGAGAATAATCAGTTGACAAACGCCTTGTCAGAGCTCGATGCAAAAATATCTCCATTGCTGCAGAAACTGTCCTTTTTCGAAAGTAAACACTCCAATGACGATTTGTGGTTTACCTCTTACTCGGAAGAATTGCGTTATATGCACGAGAAAGGCTTTATGTCAGGCGATGTCACACACGATGCCGTGTATAGGCTTAAGTTGCAGAAAGCATCGGATTTCGAAGACGGTAGAGTTGTTGATGCTATTGCTGATGTCGTTATTGCAAATTATGATTTTAGAAAAACGATGTCAACATACAGATAAAAAGCATCTGTTTCGGGAAATGAGACAGCACGCAGTTAATTTTGCTGCTACAAGTACTGCGACATTATGAAAGATATAAAGTACAATCCTATTGAAGAGAGAACGCTCAACGACAGACTGGTAAATCTTTATGGTCCAAAAATTCCGGGGCTCTATTCAGCCGTCAAGCCATTGTTTGATGACCCGGAAGCAATCAAACCGGCGTTGCCGCTCCTGATTGAGCTCAACGATAATGAGGCGTATGAGAACGCCGATTTACACGTAATGGTCTTCGGCAGGGAAACCAATAACTGGAATGACACCGATGAAAGAGGTGATTGTCCTTATGGCACATACAATTTCAACCTTTCAACTTCAGATGATATCCTGAACGAAATAAGGGGAAAGCATATCGATGGAGAAGCGGAAATCTACGGACTTGGAGATATTTACCACGCATATTGTTATGAAGACAATGGTGTTGGAAAAACAATTTTTACGCGAAGACAAAATCAACTGATACAGCAACTCAGGGAGCGTCTTGGCAACTGCAAGGTTGAAGCTGTCTGGAACAACATTTCAAAAATAGGGTGCGGAGGCACCGACTTCGGTAATAGTTGTCGCAAACCTACAGCTGAGATTCGTAATATCGAACGGGAGTATTTCAACATTGTTGCCGCTGAGGTTGAAATTCTTCGACCGGACATCATCGTATTCCTTACAGGTTTTTATGCCGATGACGAAATCAAATACAAATTCTGTCTCTCTGATAATGATTTCCAGCCGGTTAAGAAGGGCATCTTTCTTGACAGAGTAAAAATACCGGGAGTGAGATATGCCGCACGCACAATTCATCCTTCGCGCCAGAGCAAAGAGAATCTGAAGCTCCACTTTGATGCTTTGATTGATGATATTGTAGGTGCAATAAGCATTCCACAATAGCATCTGAATATGCGGCAGTGTCTTCAGATATAGCCGCTACAATTAGTGCGCCAAAGGCGTGTCGATTATCCAAAACCCTATATGTTGCCCATCATGTCAAGTGCTTTTTATCGCTGCGGAGCAGTGGGCACCCTTGCGGGAATTTTTCTCACGACCCCAAGGGGTCTTTTTCAAGAGTTAGCGCTTTTATCACGTAGTCTCGCTGACGCTCCACTACGCGCTATTGTCTCGCCACCTCTGACGAGGTGTAAGCGCCTCACTTATTTGAGGCGGAGCTCGAGGAGAATGGGGTTGATGTCGTCGGTTCCGGTGCCGGCGCCGAGCTGGGCTTCGTCAATGCCGCAATAGATGCAGTCGCCTGACGAGTATTGGGCGGGAAGGGCGTAATATGTCTGGCCATCAATAACGACGGGGAATCCGGGGGATTCTTCGCCGCGGGAGGTGCGCGAGAGAAGGAGCTTGCCGCTGCGGTCGTAGATCTGGACGGTTATCGCGCCCTTGCAGTTGTATGCGACGAATACGTAATCATCGACCACGAAGCTGTCGTAGCGTATATAGTTTTTCGCATTGGCGTACATCTCCTCAAAGCTGGTGAAGCGTGGCGATGCGTAGCTGCCGAGAGTGAAAGCGACTTCGGGATGAAGGCCGCCGCGGTCGATGGAGTATAATGTGTCGTTATTCTCTATGAAAAGGCGGTTGTCGCTATAGGTGAGCTCGCGTGACATCCACACGGGGCCTTCCTCTGACGGCAGGGTTTCGTAGACAAACGGCGTGGTGAGCGTGTCAGTAAGCTGCCATGCGGAGTCGTAGAAGTATATCTTCATATTGTTGCCCTCGGCAAATTCCGACACTCCCGCCCATCCGGTGCCGTAAGGGTATATGGCGCCGCAAAGGGTGTCGGTGCGCTCCATAGTGCAGTTGCCGTAAAGGTCGTAGGCGAGGATACGGTTGCCGCCGACATTGTTCTCAACAACCCATCCCTTGCCGTCAGGTGTCGGCCACTGATAGTGAATCATGCGGTATTCGCCGGGGCCGTTGCCTTTTTTATTGAAGGACGAGATGCATTTGCCGGTGCTCTTGTCGAAGGTCATTAGGGTTTCGTTTTCCTCGATAAAAATCGTGTTGCCGATGACACCGCGCAGATTCATCATTGTGGAAAGCATGGATGAGTCGGTGAATTCCGGACGGATAACGGTTTTTATCTCAAAAACATCCCCGGGATTGCCGTAACTGTCCTTGTCGACATTGGCAGCAAGGTCTATGACGGGCAAACCAGAGCAGCCATCACGAGTGCCGGAGCAGGAGGAGAGAAGGAGAACGGTTGCAAAAAGGGCGATAGACTGTTTCATCCGGTTACATCTTCTGAATGTCCTTGCCTATATTAGTCAACTGGCTCGCCGGAATATTACCGGAAAAGACGATGAATTTACCTTTGTCGGATGCAGTACTTGTAAAAAGAACTATCTTCTTATATATTTTTTCGGTGCTGTTGCGATTAATCTTCACTTGCGACAGCTCGCCGTAAACGTATGTGCTTTCCTTATCATTAGTGAGTGTAATAAGACTTTCGGCATTTTTGTTGTACCAGAAATAGCTTTCAATTATTTTGCTTGCCTTATCTACTGCGGCATTGCTGCGGAGAGTAAAGATGTCGATAGCCTCAAGTCCCTTGACATTCTCAAGATACGGCACCTTTTCACGGACATCTGACGACACCATGCCGAGCATGGATTTAGTCACCTTGACTTCGGAAACATTCTTTTCTTTGCCCAGTTCTCTTAAAAGAGATATGAAGTAGCTATCCTGATGACTGTCGGCGAACACCGCTCCACAGGAAATTATCGCCATTATAAGCGTTACGAGTATCTTTTTCATTTCAGTGCTGTGTTAAGTGATTTATCAAGTTCTTCAATCTGTCTGGTTACCTGTCTGGCCTGCCGGCCTGCCTCGTTGATTTTGTCGAACAGAAGCGCTATCGACGCTTCCCCTTCGAGGAGAGCGGCTGCCGCCTGAGCCTGCTGCGAGGAGCTCACCTTCTTCGAGGTTTTGGTCTGCACACGCTCGGGAGTGTGCACCCGTGGCACCGGCTGCGGCATTGTCACGGCTGCGGCAGGAGTGAAGGTGTCGCCGGTCTCGACAACCTGCGCAAGGAGCAGCGGGTCTTCATCGGCAGCCGGTGTCATAAGCCTCACCGCAAGGACGGCAATCAGCGCAACCGCGGCGGCAATGCCGGCAAAAGCCATCCAGGCAGCCACCGCCGGACGCTTCGCCCGGCTTTGCGCGGCGATAGCGGCGCGGATATCGCTCTCGAGTTGCGCCGGCACTTCGATATCATCAATGCCTGACATGGCCGCGAATATCCGGCGGTCGGCCTCAAGGTCTGCAGGAATGCCGGCAGCCGAGGCAAAATAGCTCTTTATCCGCCGGATTTCTTCCGGCGATGCGTCGCCGTTATAATAACGGTCGAGCAGCTGTCGGATGTTTTCTGTTGTTTTCATAATATATCGCTTTTTGAGAAGAGTTGCTTAAGTTTTTTGCGCCCGCGGCTCAGGAGCGCCCTCACGTTGACCTCTGTCAGCCCCGTCGCCTCGGCTATCTCCTGACTGGAGAAGGCTCCGAAAGCGTTCAGCTCCATTACCTGACGCTGTGTGTCCGGCATGGTCTGTATGGCTCCCGCGACAATGCGGAGCGACTCTCTCCGCTCCATTGCCGCCTGCTGGTCATCGTCACTGCACTTTTCGGCCACAAAGTCAATTGGCGCCGATGGCTGCGTCCGGGTCATGCGTGTGACGCATTCGTTGCGCACCGCGTTGATTGCATAGCCGCTGAGAGAAGAAACGGAGTCTAGAGCGTGGCGGTTGTTCCACAGCCTGACCATAATATCCTGCACAACATCAGCGGCATCGTCAGCAGAGCCGAGGATAGCGACCGCCACGCGGTACATGGCCGCATGCATCGGTATAATCTCGTCGTTGAATCTCCTCTCGGTCATCTGTCGCTTTTTCTATGCTCTCACTATTATGACTCAATCCGGGGCCGTTTGTGACAAAAAAAAACGTTTTTTTAAATCAAAAAGGGTGAGACTCGCTGACCGGTCCCACCCTTTTTGTTCAGTTATTGAATTGTGCGAGCAGGTTATTCGCCGGCGCGCTTGTCGTTGATTTCTATTTGCTCGGCTTCCTCATAGATGCTCTCGATGTCATCCTTGCCACCGACAACGAGACGGTCGTACTCGCGGAGTCCGGTGCCGGCAGGAATAAGGTGACCGCAGATAACATTTTCCTTCATGCCCTCAAGAGTGTCGGTCTTGCCGTTGATGGCGGCTTCGTTGAGCACTTTGGTGGTTTCCTGGAAGGATGCGGCAGACATGAAGCTTGATGTCTGCAGAGCCGCGCGGGTGATACCCTGAAGTATCTGCTCGGAAGTAGCGGGCACTGCATCACGCACCTGAATGAGATTGAGGTCGCGGCGCTTGAGCGCTGAGTTCTCGTCACGGAGCTTGCGGGCGGTGATAATCATGCCGGGCTTCACGGTTTCTGAATCTCCGGCGTCTGTCACAACCTTTTTGCCCCAGATGCGGTCGTTTTCTTCCATGAATGCGCGCTTGTCGACAATCTGCTGCTCAAGGAAGCAGGTGTCGCCCGGGTCAAGAATGTTGACCTTGCGCATCATCTGACGCACGATAACCTCAAAGTGCTTGTCGTTGATCTTCACGCCCTGCATTCGGTACACGTCCTGAACTTCGTTGACGATGTACTCCTGCACGGCTGTCGGACCCATGATGTTGAGGATGTCGGCGGGAGTGACGGCACCGTCGGAAAGCGGTGTGCCGGCTCTCACATAGTCGTTTTCCTGTACGAGAATCTGCTTGGACAGGGGCACAAGATATTTCTTGACTTCGCCTATGCGCGATGTGACTGTAATCTCGCGGTTGCCGCGCTTAACCTTGCCGAAGTTGACCTCGCCGTCGATTTCTGCAACGATAGCGGGATTTGACGGGTTGCGCGCCTCGAAGAGCTCGGTGACACGGGGCAGACCACCGGTGATGTCACCGGCGCTACCTGTTGCGCGAGGTATCTTGACGAATATTTCGCCGGGCTTGAGCACAGCTCCTTCATCAACCATGAGGTGAGCGCCCACAGGCAGAGCGTAGGTCTTGATAATCTGTCCGTTGGCATCAAGGATATTGGCTTCGGGCACTTTGCCGCGGTCCTTGGACTCGATGATGACTTTTTCGCGGAGACCTGTCTGCTCGTCGGAGTCGACGCGGTATGTGATATTTTCGGTAAAGTTTACGTATTCGACCTTACCACCTGCTTCGCTGACGATGACGGCGTTGAAGGGGTCCCATTCGCATATCACATCGCCTTTCTTGACAGCTGCACCATTATCAAAGTACAGTTTGGAGCCGTAAGGTATGTTTGCGTTGGTGAGCATCATCTTGGTGTTGGGGTCGATGATGCGCATCTCTGCGAGACGTCCTATAACCACTTCCACATTGCGTCCGTTCGCATCCTTTTCATCGGTCTTGACAGTGCGGAGCTCGTCGATTTCGAGCACACCGTCGTAGCGCGAGGTGACGGATGATACCGCAGCGATGTTGCTGGCGACACCACCGACGTGGAATGTACGCAGTGTGAGCTGTGTACCCGGCTCGCCGATTGACTGCGCGGCGATGACGCCGACAGCTTCGCCTTTCTGCACGAGGCGGTTGTTTGAGAGGTTGCGGCCGTAGCACTTTGCGCAGACGCCTTTCTTTGACTCACATGTGAGTACCGAGCGGATTTCGACAGATTCGATGGGCGAAGCGTTGATGCGGTCTGCCGCCTCATCGTTGATTTCCTCGCCGGCGGCAACGATAATCTCGCCGGTTATGGGGTCGATAACGTCGTGAACGCTCACGCGGCCGAGGATTCTCTCTCCGAGTGATGCAACGACCTCGTCGTTGTTTTTAATTTCCTTGCAGACAAGTCCGCGGAGTGTGCCGCAGTCCTCTTCGTGGATAATCACGTCGTGGGCCACGTCGACCAGACGGCGGGTGAGGTAACCTGCGTCGGCGGTCTTAAGCGCGGTGTCGGCAAGACCCTTACGGGCACCGTGGGT